>NZ_JBYSZI010000037.1:0-72209 GCF_058787075.1 Cupriavidus sp. FW305-46 | reverse complement strand
GCCGGGGCGGGGCTGCGAGGGAACTGCATGCTGCATGGTTGTCTCCGTACCGGGCCGGTCCGGCGCCTGTCCATTGGCTGGCGCTGGCTGGCCCATCTGATCCAGGAATCACCGGCGGCCCCGTACTGCTCTACTGGCGGGTGGCTGCCGGCCTTACGTTCCGTGCTGGCTTCCGGGTCGGGAGCGCGCCACTTCGCGGATAGCCCCCCTGTTGAGGCGGAATCCACGCAATCGCCTGTCCGGACCGGATTGTCCGCGGCAAATTGTCTGAACGTGGAAGCGAATATAGTGCATATCATTTTTGTATGCAATTTTTGAATTCACTGTGCTAACATGAATCGCACAGAATAGAGCTTCGGCCCGGGCGCCACGCCCGCGCCGGCAGGCCTTGCGGCAGACGCCGGCGGGCCTTGCCGGACCACCCGCCGCGGCGTTCACGCACTTCCAGCAGGAGACAACGCATGGCAGCAAATCCGTCGCCGTCCGCCGCAGAGACTGGCACGCGCATCATGGCCTGGGCCGACGCCCTGGCCGTCCACACCGAGCAGCCCGGCATGCTCACCCGTACCTACCTGACCGAGGCCCACCACGGCGCCGCCGCGCAGCTGACCGAATGGATGCAGCAGGCCGGCATGACGGTGCGGCGCGACGCCGCCGGCAACGTGATCGGCCGCTATGAGGGCACCACGCCCGACGCGCCCGCGCTGCTGACCGGTTCGCACTTCGACACCGTGCGCGACGGCGGCCGCTATGACGGCAACCTCGGCGTGATCCTGCCGACCGCGTGCGTGGCCGAATGGAACCGCCAGGGCAAGCGCTTCCCGTTTGCGATCGAGGTGGTCGGCTTTGCCGAGGAAGAGGGCGTGCGCTTCAAGGCCACGCTGCTGGGCAGCCGCGCCATCGCCGGGACCTTCGACAACAACGTGCTCGACAACGTCGACGACTCCGGCAAGACCATGCGTGAAGTGATGCGCGAGGCCGGTTTCGACGCCGCTGCCTTGCCCGCCGCCAAGCATGACCCCAGCAAGGTCGCGGCCTTCATCGAAGTCCATATCGAACAAGGTCCGGTGCTGCTCAATGAAAACCTGCCGGTGGGCGTGGTGACCGCCATCTCCGGCGCCACCCGCTTTATCGTCGAGCTCGAAGGCCTGGCCGGCCACGCCGGCACGGTGCCGATGGACATGCGCCGCGACGCCGCCATGGCCGGGGCCGAGATCGGCCTGTATATCGAGAAGCGCTGCGGCGGCAAGCCGGGCCTGGTCGGCACGGTCGGCCAGTTCAACGTGCCCAACGGCGCCGCCAACGTGGTGCCGGGCCGCGCCGTGTTCTCCATCGACATCCGCGCCGGCGCTGACGCCGAGCGCGAGGCCGCCGTCAACGACGTGCTGGCCGAGATCGAGCGCGTGTGCGCGCGCCGCAACGTGCGCACGCAGGTGCGCAAGACCCATGAGGCGAAGAGCGTTCCCTGCGCCCCGTGGCTGCAAGAGCAATGGGCCGCCGCGATTGCCCGCCAGGGCGTGCCGGTGCGCCACCTGCCGTCGGGCGCCGGCCACGACGCCATGGCCATTGCCGCCATCGCCGACGTCGCCATGCTGTTCGTGCGCTGCGGCAACGGCGGCATCAGCCACCATCCCACCGAAACCATGACCGCCGAGGACGCCGCCCTGTCCGCGCGCGTGTTCAGCGATTTCGTCGAGCACTTCCGCCTGCCGCAGTAAGCCAGCGCAGATTCCCCGGAACCCACCCGAACCCCTCCGTAGTTGAGAGAACAAGTCATGACCGCACGAGACAATATGAACCCCACTGAAACCACGCTGACGCAGTTCATCGACCAGCACCGTCCGCAACAGGAAGCCTTCCTGGCCGAACTGGTCAAGGTGCCCTCGGACAACCCCGCAGGCGACTGCGACGCCCATGGCAAGCGCGCCAAGGAACTGCTGGAGGGCCTGGGCTTCACGGTGGAGGCGCACAAGGTGCCGGACGAGCTGGTGAAGGCAGCCGGCATGATCAGCGCCACCAACCTGATCGTGCGCAAGCAGTTCGGCACGGGCGGCCCGACCATCGCCATGAACGCCCACGGCGACGTGGTGCCCCCGGGCCTGGGCTGGACCAAGGACCCGTACGGCGGTGAAGTGGCCGACAGCGAGCACGGCCCGGTCATGTACGGCCGCGGCGTGGCGGTGTCCAAGTCTGACTTCGCCACCTACACCTACGCCGTGCTGGCGCTGATGGAAGCCGAGAAGCAGGGCGCCAGGATCAACGGCGCGGTCGAGCTGCAGTTCACCTATGACGAGGAAACCGGCGGCGACATCGGTCCCAAGTTCCTGCTCGACAACAACCTGAGCAAGGCCGACTACGCCATCTCGGCCGGCTTCTCGTACGGCATCACCTCGTCGCACAACGGCTGCCTGCACGTCGAAGTGACGGTCAAGGGCAAGCAGGGCCATGCCGCCATGCCGCATACGGGGGTGGACGCGATCGAAGCCGCCACCCACATCCTGCAAGCCATCTACGGCCTGCGCGCCGAGCTGGCCACGCGCAAGTCGAAGGTGCCGGGCATCGACACCGCCACGCTGAACGTCGGCCTGATCAAGGGCGGCATCAACACCAACGTGGTGCCTGACCTGGTGACCTTCCGCGTCGACCGCCGCATGATCCCCGAGGAAATCGGCTTCGACGCCGAAGGCGAGATCCGCGCCGTGGTGGAAAAGGCCGCCAAGGACCGTCCGGGCATCGAGGTGAAGGTCGAGCGCATCATCCTGGCCGAGCCGCTATCGGAACTGCCGGGCGTGGAAAAGCTGATCGGCGCGCTGAAGAGCCGTGCCGAATCCGTGTTCGGCGTGGAGATCCCGGTGCAAGGCGTGCCGCTCTACACCGACGCGCGCCACTACACCAAGCGCGGCATCCCGACCGTGCTGTACGGCGCCGGCCCGCGCACGCTGATGGAAGCCCGCGGCCATAACTCGGACGAGAACCTGCGCCTGAACGACCTGAACCGCGCGACCAAGGTGGTGGCGCTGGCGCTGTCGGACCTGATGAAGTAAGGCTTGGGCGCCGGCAGGCGCCGGGCTTTGCTGCGCAAGACGCCACGGAGGAATCCGTGGCGTTTTTGTTCTTTGGGGCTTGGCTGAAGCCGTGCAGGTCGATCCGCCTACGCCGGCAGCGTCGTCGCCCCCACCCCCAGCATCCGCTGCATCAGCACCGTATCGATCCATTGCCCGTGCTTGAACCCCACCGCCTCCAGCCGGCCGACGGTGCGGAAGCCCAGGCGCTCATGCACGGCCAGCGAACCGGCGCCTTCGCCGCCGGCGGTGCAGGCGATCACGGCGACCATCTGGCGCCAGGGACCGGTCTCGCAGCGGGCGACCAGTTCGGCCAGCAGGGCCTGGCCCAGGCCCTCGCCGACGCGGCGGTGGTCGATATAGATTGAATCCTCGATGGCAAAGCGGTAGGCGCTGCGCGCGCGGTAGGACGATGCATAGGCATAGCCCAGCACCTCGCCGTCGCGCACGGCGACCAGGTAGGGCAAGCCCTTGCGGTGGACTTCGGCAAAACGCAGCTGCATCTCGTCCAGGCTTGGCGGCGTTTCCTCGAACGAGGCGCGGCCGTGCAGCACATGGTGCGCGTAGATGGCGTGGATGGCAGGAACGTCGGCGGGTATGGCGTCGCGCAGGGTGAAGGGTTTGCGTGTACCGGCGGACGGCGTCGTGGCGGAAACGGTAGTGGAAGTCATCGGGAATGGTGCCCTATGCAAGGACTTGGGGCAACGCAGGATGCGTGCCGGGCACATGCACCAGCGTGATGCTGCGCGAGGGCCGGTGTCTTGTATATAGTGCGGATTGATTTGCACCGCATTAGTGCCAACGCCCCGGGGCGGGGCACGGCAACGACAAGAAAGGACCATGCCATGATCACCATCTACCACAACCCCCGCTGCTCCAAGTCGCGCGAAACGCTCGCCCTGGTCCAGGCCGCCAGCGAGCGGCTGGGCGAACCGGTGGAAATCGTGGAATACCTCAAAGAGCCGCCGTCGCTGGCCACGCTGCGCCAGTTGCACACCATGCTGGGCGTTCCGGTGCGCGAGATGCTGCGCGACAACGAAGCGCCGTACGCCGAGCTGGGCCTGGCCGATCCCGGCCTGACCGAGGCCGAGCTGCTGGCCGCCGTGGCCGACAACCCGATCCTGCTGCAGCGTCCGGTGGTGGTGCGCAACCGCCGCGCCGCGATCGGCCGGCCGCCCGAGAACGTGGCGCCGCTGCTGGCCTGAGCCAGGCCATGCACGGCACCAAATAAAACCGGCCCCCACGTGGTGGGGGCCGGCCGGTGCTTGAGGCAAACAGCTTCAGGCGGGTCGTCTAATGAACACCCAGCCAGTGCATGGCCTCCTGACCGAAAGCGATGGCCGCCAGCACGACCAGTAGCACCACCAGCGTCACCGTGCTGACGTATAGCGTGGCCTTGGCGACTTCGGCGTCCTCATCCGAGGTGTGGCGATGGGTGATGGGCGTGGCGCCCCGCGTGGCATGCGGCCAATGGATCCGGCCGGCCAGGTCTCTCAAGTGCAGGTCGGTATGAAAACGCATGATCGACACCTCCTCGGCAGGCGCCGCGCGATCCGGGCAACATGGCTCAAACGGCATATGGCGTGGCTGCGCAAGTGCGCCGGATAGTCTGTGGCTCGTTTCGCCCGGTACGCCATATCCGCTTCTACTATAGGCGCGCTGGCGTGAGATGCGAACGCAAAGCCTGCAAGGGGCGTGCCGCCGTGGCTGCCGCGGCGCAGCAACCGTTCAGGGCTGCCCGGACGAAGGTGAGGGCTCGCTAGCGTCCGCTGCGGCATCGGACGCCAGGCTGGTCAGTGCGGCCTCGCGCTCACGCAGCGCAGCGAGCATGTTGCAGAACAGCGCACCCTGTTCGAGCGCATCGTCCAGCGCCACATGGGTGTGCGGCAGCGGATCCATCCAGGCGGCCGGGAAGGCCGCCTTGACGGTCCTGCGGTAGGGGCGCCCGGTCAGCGCAAAGCCCAGCGTCTTGATGTCGAGGGCGGCCCAGCCAAAGGGCGAGCGCCCGGCGAAGCGCATCATGTACCAGAACATCCAGGTGAAATCGAAGCCGGCCGGAAAGGCCACGAAGACCGGCTTGCCGGGCAGGCTCTCGACCCATTCGACATAGCGGACCATGGCGTCCTCGGGGCGCTGCAGGTCGCGCCGGCAGGCGCTCCAGGCTTCGGGCTGGGTTTGCCACCACTGCATCTGCACCGGGTGGCCGGCGGCGCTGGGCAGGGTCTCGAGGTTGGCGGAGAACGTGCCCACCACGGTCTTGTCCGCCAGCATTGCCGCGGACGCGAACGACAGCATCGAATGCGGGCCCGGGATCGGGCCGTCGGCTTCCACGTCGGTGCTGACGTAGATCTCCGGGCGGGTGTCGGGCGCCTGTCGCTTGGCCACGGCCTCAGCCCACGTCGGTCAGGTGATCGGCCACGAACGGGTTATTGCGGCGTTCCTCGCCGAAGGTGGAGACCGGCCCGTGCCCGGGGATGAAGGTCACGTCCTCGCCCAGCGGCCACAGCCGCGTGCGGATCGAGCGGATCAGGTCGGCGTGGTTGCCGCGCGGAAAGTCGGTGCGGCCGATCGAGCCGGCGAACAGCACGTCGCCCACCACCGCCAGCCGGTTGGCGCGCGAGAAGAACACCACGTGGCCGGGTGTGTGGCCGGGGCAGTGGTAGACCTCCAGCGTCTCGTTGCCGAACTGCACGGTGTCGCCGTTCTCCAGCCAGCGGTCTGGCTCGAAGCTCTCGGCGTGGCCGAAGCCGAAGCGGCGCGTCTGCTCGGGCAGCTGCTCGATCCAGAAGCGCTCGTCCTGCTGCGGGCCTTCGATGGGGATGTCCAGCTCGCGCGCGAGCGCCGCGGCGCCGGCGCAATGATCGACATGGCCATGCGTCAGGAAGATCTTTTCCAGCGTGACGCCTTGCTCCCTGACCGCCGCGCGGATGCGGTCCAGGTCGCCGCCGGGATCGCAGACCGCGGCGCGGCCGGTGCTTTCATCGATCAGCAGCGAACAGTTTTGCTGGAAGGGCGTGACGGGAATGAGCAGGGCTTTCATGGACGATTTCTTGTGCGCCGGGCGCCTTCTGGCGGGGTGCCACGGACTGGCCCGCACGGACGGCGGGCGGGTGCCCAGCATTGTAGCGCCGGGCGGCGATTCACCGCCCGCGATGCAGGTCGGGTGCTTTATGCGTTACCCGCGCGAAAACCCCGTCTCGGGCGGGAATCCCTTGCCACAAGCGGGATTCCGGGCAGATAGGTCACGATGGTGCGAAATCGCACAGATTTCGTAACAAAATGAAAGAGATAGTCGTAAAGACTCAATGTTAGACTGCCGCCCATGTTACGGATCTCCGCTCTCGCCAAGCGCTGGCAACGGCTCGCCAAGCTCGGCGCATGCACCGCATGCGCCGTGGTGCTGGCCGCCTGTGCCACGCCCCCTGAAGGCGACAACGCAAGCAACGACAACGCTGGCGCCGTGCCCACGCGCGCGGCAAAGAACGGCAAGGCCGGCAAGACCGATCGCACCGACGCAGACAACAAGTCCGCGCGTGCCTCGGACGGCGGCAGCTGGAACCTGTTCGGCTATGACGCTGACGAAGGCCGCAGCGGCAGCTCGCTGGACGGCCTGCGCGCCGATATCGGCACGTTCGAGCAGCGCGGTGTTTCGTCGTGGTACGGCAAGGGCTTCCACGGCCGCAAGACCGCCAACGGCGAACGCTTCGACATGCGCGCCATGACGGCCGCCCATCCGTCGCTGCCGCTCGACAGCTGGGTGCTGGTGCGCAACCTGCGCAACAACAAGGTGGCAGTGCTTCGCATCAATGACCGCGGGCCGTACCACGGCAACCGCGTGCTGGACGTGTCCTACGGCGCCGCGCGTCGCCTCGGCTTCGTCGAACGCGGCGCCACCAACGTCGAAATCCGCCGCCTGACGCGCACCGAAGTGGCCGCGCTGGGTCCGCAGATCGATGCCGGCGGCACCGAGGCCGGCGACGGCAGCGGCGACGACGACGTATCCGTGCCGGAACTGGCCAACTCGCTGGCGCCCGCCAAGGCGCGCAAGTCGACCAAGGCCGGCGGCAAGACCGTCAAGCGCACACGGCGCTGACCAGGGCAGCGCCGCCGCATGCCGCCGCGCGCTGACACTTCTGCTTTACCTTGCTCCTCCCAATCCCGGGATCACGCGCGCACCGCGTCAGTCCTCTGCCTGCCCCGCGCGCTGCGCCAGCGCCAGCTGGTAGAGCGCATCGGTGCCGGCGCCGGTGATCGCGGCCGCCAGCTTGGCGGCGCGCTTGGCCGGCAGTTCCGCCAGCAGCAGCGCCAGCACGCGCTGGGCTTCGGCATCCGGCAAGCCATCCGCGGCAGTTGCGGCGCCAGCGCCTTCCACCACCAGCACGAATTCCCCCTTGGCCCGGTTCGGGTCGGCGGCCAGCCAGGCCGGCGCCTGCGCCACCGGCAGCACCGCGATGTCCTCGAACAGCTTGGTCAGTTCACGCCCGACCAGCAGCCGGCGCTCGGCTGGCAGGCCCGTGGCCAGCGCTGCCAGCGTGTCGGCAATGCGGTGCGGCGCCTCGTAGCAGACCCAGGCGTGGTCCAGCGCCGCCAGCCGGGCGATGGCCTCGGTGCGCGCCTTGGGCTTGCTGGGCAGGAAGCCGACAAAGGTGAAGCGGCCTTCGCCGGCATCGAGCATGTCGCCCGCCACCGACAGCGCGGCCACCGCGGCACTGGGGCCGGGCAGCGGCACCACCGGATGGCCGGCGGCGCGCACCGCCTCGACCAGGCGCGCACCCGGGTCGGAGATGCCCGGCGTGCCGGCGTCCGAGACGTAGGCGATGCGCTCGCCGGCCGCCAGGCGCGCCGCGATGCGGCCCGCGGCCTCGCGCTCGTTGTGCTCGTGCACGGCCACCAGCGGCCGCTGCAGGCCCACGCGCGACAGCAGCTGGCCGGTATTGCGGGTGTCTTCACAGGCCACGGCGTCAGCCAGGCCGAGCACATGCAGCGCGCGCAGCGACAGGTCGGCGACGTTGCCGATGGGCGTGGCCACGACATAGAGGGTGCCGGCCGGGTAGGACTGGCTGGCCGCCAGGGAGATCCAGTCACTCATGCTTGAGAACTTCCGTTGATGCCATCATTCAAATCCACCACGCAGTTGCAATCCACACAGCTACGCGGTGCGCAGGCGGAGGACCGGGCCCTGGCACACCTGCGGCGCCAGGGCCTGGAGCCCGTGGTCCGCAATTATCGCTGCAAAGGCGGCGAGATCGACCTGGTCATGCGCGCGCCGGACGGCACGCTGGTGTTCGTGGAGGTGCGCCAGCGCAGCGGGCGGGGCTTCGGCGGCGCGGCCGCCAGCGTCACGCCGGCCAAGCAGCGGCGCGTGCTGCTGGCGGCAGCGCACTACCTGGCCACGCTGGCGCAGGTGCCGCCGTGCCGCTTCGACGTGGTGGCCCTGGAACCCGGCCGGCTGGACTGGCTGCAGCATGCCTTTGACCAGGATGCCGCCGGGGCTGGTTCATAATGCGCGGCAGACCCTAAGGTACGATCCGCGGATCGCAATGGCAACAACAAGGCCCCCAGAGCCATGAGTATCGACAGTATCCAGCAACAGTTTCTAGACAGCGCCGAGACCAAGCGACAGGCCGCGGCGGTGATGGCCCCCTATATCAACGCCGCCGTGGAACGCATGGTCGGCGCGCTGACCAGCGGCAACAAGATCCTGGCCTGCGGCAACGGCGGCTCCGCAGCCGATGCGCAGCACTTTGCCGCCGAACTGGTCGGGCGTTTCGAGCGCGAGCGCCCCGGCCTGGCCGCGATCGCGCTGACCACCGACAGCTCGATCCTGACCGCGATCGGCAACGACTATGACTTCAGCAAGGTGTTTTCCAAGCAGGTCGAGGCGCTGGGCCAGCCCGGCGACATCCTGCTGGCGCTTTCCACCTCGGGCAATTCGGCCAACGTGATCGCCGCCATCGAAGCCGCGCGCCAGCGCGAGATGGCCGTGGTCGCGCTGACCGGCAAGGGCGGCGGCACCATCGCCGGCCTGCTCGATGAATTCGATATCCACCTGTGCGTGCCGAGCGAGCGCACCGCGCGCATCCAGGAAGTGCACCTGCTGACCCTGCATTGCCTGTGCGACGGCATCGACGAGGCACTGCTCGGGGAAGCCTGATGCTGCCTTCCTCCCATTCCCAACATCCAGCCACAGCAAGGACCGCATGACGAACCTGCCCACTACGCAAGCCCCCCGGAACGGCGCCGGCGCGCGCCATCCTTCCCGCACCGCCGGTCTTGGCCGCGCCAGCCTGGCCGCGGCGGCCGTGCTGGTCTGCGCCACCCAGCTCGCCGGCTGCTTCCCCGTGATCGCCGGCGCCATGGGGACCGGCGTGGCCATGGCCACCGACCGCCGCCCGGCCGCCACCCAGACCGTGGACCGCGGCCTGCAGCTCGAGGCCGAAAACACCATCAACTCGCGCTACCGCGGCCAGGCCCGCGTCAACGTGACCGTGTTCAACCGCAAAGTGCTGCTGACCGGCGAAGCCAGCAACGACACCGTCAAGCAGCAGGTCGAGCAGTATGTGCGTGGCCTGCAGAATGCGCGCGTGGTGATCAATGAGCTGGAGGTCGTCAGCTCGCCGGGCTTCATGACCCAGAGCCAGGACGCCTACCTGACCAGCAAGGTCAAGACCCTGCTGATGACCGCCGACGGCGTGCCGTCCAACTCGATCAAGGTCACCACCGAGAAGAGCGTGGTCTACCTGCTGGGCGTGGTCACCGCCGCCGAGGGCGACCGCGCCACCGACGTGGCGCGCAATGCCTCGGGCGTGACCAAGGTGGTCAAGGCCTTCGACTACGTCAACGACACCGAGCGCGCGCGCCTGGACTCGGCTTCCACCTCGCAGAACCCGTCGTTCGACGGCAGTGTCGGTACGCCGGCGCCGGTGCAGTCGGTGCCGGGCGTGGGCGGACCGATCGATGCGCCGGCCGGGGCCGCCACGGGCACCACCGCGACCACCAGCCCGGTCGCCGCACCGGTGACTTCGCCGGTGACGCTGCCGCCGGGCCGCAACCTGCCCTGAGCACGCGCCCGGTCCAGCTTCCGGGGCCGGTCCCGACGGCGTCCGCTCATGCGGACGCCGTTTGTCCTTCTGCGGTTTTCACCGCACACGGTCCCTGCCCGATGTGCTACGGTAGCCACGCCGGCCGCCCCCAAGCGGAACCCAGCGCCGGTCCCACACGGAGCGAGACCATGACAATCTTCCCCCGGCCCGCTGTGTTGCTGCGGCTGGCGCTGCTGGCCGCGGCGCTGTGCGGCGCCCAGCCGGCGCTGTCGGCAGACAGCGCCGCCCCTGCCACCGATGCCGCGCTGCGGGCGCGCAGCCAGGCCGCCGCCTGCACCAGCTGCCACGGCCCCGCCGGGCGCGCGCCGGCGGGCAGCACGATCCCGCCGCTGGCCGGCCGCCCGCAGGCGGAACTGGCCGCGCAGATGCAGGCCTTCAAGGCCGGCACGCGGCCGGCCACGGTGATGCACCAGATTGCCAAGGGCTACAGCGACGACCAGATCGCGGCCATCACGGCGTGGTTCGCCGCGGTGCGCTGACAGCAGGGGACTACCATGCAAAGACGAAGCTTCCTGGGCGCTGCGGGCGCCGCAGTACTGGGTTCGGTCGGGGTCCGGGCGGCACGCGCCGCGGCGCCGGCCAGGGTGGTGGTGGTGGGTGGCGGCTACGGCGGCGCCACCGCCGCGCGCTACCTGCGCGAGTGGAGCGGGCAAGCGATCGAGGTCACGCTGGTCGAACCCAATCCGGCCTTTATCTCCTGCCCGCTGTCGAACCTGGTGCTCGGCGGCAGCCGGCAGCTGGCGGACCTGACCTTGCCGTACGACGCGCTGGTGCGCCGCCACGGCGTGCGCCTGGTGCGCGATACCGCCGTGGCCATCGACCCGGCCAAACGGACCGTGCGCCTCGCAGGCGGTGCCACGCTGCCCTACGACCGCCTGCTGCTGTCGCCCGGCGTCGAAATGATGAGCGATGCGCTGCCCGGGCTGAAGCAGCCCGGCGGCGACCAGGTCCTGCACGCCTGGAAGGCGGGCCCGCAGACCGTGGCGCTGCGCCGCCAGCTGGAGGCCATGCCGGACGGCGGCACCTATGCCATCAGCGTCCCGCTGGCGCCGTACCGCTGCCCGCCGGGACCCTACGAGCGCGCCTGCCAGGTGGCGTACTACTTCAGGCAGCACAAGCCGCGCAGCAAGGTGCTGATCCTGGACGCCAACCCCGACATCACCTCCAAGGCCGGGCTGTTCCGCAAGGTGTGGGCGTCGCAGTACCCGGGCATGGTGGAATACCGGCCGCAGTTCAACGCGGTGGATGTGGACCCCGCCACGCGCACGCTCAAGTTCGAGGTGCAGGACGACGAGCGTGCCGACGTGCTCAACGTGCTGCCACCCCAGCGCGCCGGTGCGATCGCGGTGTCGGCGGGGCTGGCCACGGCCAATGGCAAGTGGTGCGAGGTGGACTTCGTCACCTTCGAGTCGCGCGCCACGGCCAATATCCACGTGATCGGCGATGCCATCCAGATCGCGCCGCTGATGCCCAAGTCGGGCCATATGGCCAACCAGCATGGCAAGGTCGCGGCCGCGGCCATGGTCGCACTGCTGTCGGGCCGGACACCCGATCCGCAGCCGCTCTACAACAACACCTGCTACAGCTTCACCTCCGACCGCGAGGCGGTGCACGTGGCCAGCGTGCATCGCTATGACGCGGCGCAGAAGACCATGGTCACGGTGCCGGGATCGGGCGGGCTGTCGGAGGCGCCGAACCAGCTCGAAGGCGACTACGCACTGGCATGGGCCAAGGGCATCTGGGCGGAGATGCTGGGGTAGGTGCAGGGCGGGCCATGCCCCGAAGGCCGGGGGCTGCTACCCTACGGGTTTTGTCCGGCACTGCGCCGGGCCGCGCCCCCAGCCTCCTCATGCAAGCCAGAGACCGTCTACTCGCCCTCGCCATCGTCTGCGTCTGGGGCGTCAACTTCGTCGTCATCAAGGTTGGCCTGGCGGACATGCCGCCGATGCTGCTGGGTGCGCTGCGCTTTCTGCTGGTGGCGTTCCCGGCGATCTTCTTCGTGCCGCGCCCGCGCGTGCCGTGGCGGCTGCTGCTGGCCTACGGCGTCACCATCAGCCTGGGCCAGTTCGCTTTCCTGTTCTACGCCATGGCGGTCGGCATGCCGGCCGGCCTGGCCTCGCTGGTGCTGCAGTCGCAGGCCTTCTTCACGCTGGCCATTGCTGCGCTGTGGCTGGGCGAGCCGGTGCGCTGGCACAACATCGCGGGCATGGCGGTGGCGGCGGGCGGGCTGGCCCTGATCGGGGCCGGTGCCGGCAGCGCCGGCGGCATGAGCGTGGCGGGCTTCGTGCTGACGCTGTGCGCGGCGTTCTGCTGGGCCAGCGGCAATATCGTCAGCAAGAAGATCGGCCCGGTCGACCTGCTGGGGCTGGTGATCTGGGGCGCGCTGATCCCGATCGTGCCGTTCGCGCTGCTGTCGCTGTGGGTCGAGGGCCCGGCGCGCATCGTGCAGAGCGTCACCCATGTGTCGGGCATGGCCGTGTTCGCCGTGGCTTACCTGGCCTTTGCGGCGACGGTGTTCGGCTACACCATGTGGGGCCGGCTGCTGACGCGCTACCCGGCCAGCCAGGTGGCGCCGCTGACGCTGCTGGTGCCGGTGGTGGGGCTGGTGTCGGCGCATGTGCTGCTGGGCGAGGACCTTTCCGGCGCGCAGTGGGCGGGCGCGGCAGTGGTGATGGCCGGGCTGCTGCTCAATGTGTTCGGCCAGCGCCTGTGGGCGGGCAGGGCGCTGGCGCGCCGCTGATTCTCCCGCCGCGCTTATGCTGTGCTGCATCAGTGGGTAAACACTATATGCGCATTCACGCATATACGAATATATTGGATGCCATGGAAGAGCTGGATCGCGTATTCGAAAAGGTATCGGGCTACTTCAGCCTGTTGGCGGAGCCGACGCGGCTGAAGATCCTGCACGCCTTGTGCGATGGCGAGAAGCCGGTCAGCACGGTGGTCGAGACGGTGGGTTCGTCGCAGACCAATGTGTCGCGGCATCTCAACGCGATGTACCGCTCGGGCGTGCTGTCGCGCCGCAAGGAGGCGAACCTGGTGTTCTACGCCATTGCGGACGAAAGCGTGATCGAGCTGTGCCGCACGGTCTGCGTGCAGGTGGCGAGCCGGCTGGAGGACAGCGCCTTGCCCTCCGGCGTGGTCGACCGCTTCATGGCACAGCCGGCACCCGAAGCCCCGGCGCGCAGGCGGCGCACCGCAGGCTAGCTCAGCTCTTCCGGTAAACGGATCGCTGCCGCACCCGCTGCAGCGGCCCGATAACAGGCACGCCGACCGGTCCATGGGACCGTGGCGAGCGCGCCGGAGGAGACCGATTTGCAGGAACGGAACCGGCCCGGGCGCATCGTGCCCGCGCCCGAGCACTTCGTCAGCGCATCGCTGCAGCAGGACATCGGCCGGCACGGCCTGGACGCGCCGCGGCGCGACTTCCTGCGCAAGAGCTTCCTGGGCGCGGCCGCGGGGATTGCCGCCGCCACGGCAGGCCGTCAGGCACTGGCAGCCGACGGCGATCCCGCCATCCTGCAGCCGCAGCCCTGGGCCACCTCGCTCGGCCAACCGGTGGCGGCACGCCCGTACGGGCAGCCCTCCGTGCATGAGAAAAACCTGGTGCGGCGCGAATCGCCGGGCCTGACGCGCGTCTCCGCTGCTTCGGTGGCCTTCGCGCCGCTGCAGGGCTTCTTCGGCATCATCACCCCCAACGGCCTGCATTTCGAGCGCCACCACCAGGGCTGGCACGATCTCGACCCGGCCCGCCACCGCCTGATGCTCAACGGCCTGGTGCGCACGCCGCGCGTCTACACCATGGACGACCTGATGCGCCTGCCGGCGGTGTCGCGCATGCATTTCATCGAATGCGGCGCCAACACCGGCATGGAATGGGGCAACGTGGCCGTGCCCACGGTGCAGTACACCCATGGCATGCTGTCGTGCTGCGAGTTCACCGGCGTGCCGCTGCGGGTGCTGCTGGACGATGCCGGCGCCGACCTGCGCCGCGGCCGCTACCTGCTGGCCGAAGGCGGCGATGGCTCGTCGATGACGCGCACCATCCCGATGGAGCTGGCCGACGAGATCATCGTCGCCTGGGGCATGAACGGCGAGATGCTGCGCCCCGAGAACGGCTATCCGCTGCGGCTGGTGGTGCCAGGCGTGCAGGGGGTGTCGTGGGTCAAGTGGCTGCGCCGGTTGGAACTGGGCGACCAGCCCTGGAATGCCAAGGACGAGACCATTCACTACGTGGACATGATGCCGGACGGCAAGCTGCGCCAGTACACCTCGATCCAGGAGTGCAAGTCGGTCATCACCACGCCTTCGGGCGGACAGCAGCTGGTGGGCAAGGGCTTCTACAACATCAGCGGGCTGGCGTGGTCGGGGCGCGGGCGCATCAGGCGTGTCGATGTCTCGACCGACGGCGGGCGCAACTGGCGCAGCGCGCGGCTGGAGGCGCCGGTGCTGTCCAAGTGCCTGACGCGCTTCAACCTGGACTGGGTCTGGGACGGCGGCCCCGCCATCCTGCAAAGCCGCGCCATCGACGACACCGGCTATGTGCAGCCGAAGCTGGGGCAGCTGCGCGCGGTGCGCGGCACGCGCTCGATCTACCACAACAACGCCATCCAGAGCTGGCAGGTGGCGGCAGGCGGCGAGGTGTCCAATGTCCATGTGGGCTGAACTCAGGACCGCCGCCGCCCTGGTGCTGGCAGCCGTCAGCGCCGCCCCGGCATGGGCGGGCACGGCCGACGCGCGTGCGGCGCTTGGCCGCACCGCCACGCCCGCCGAAGTCGCCGCGTGGGACATCGACGTGCGCCCGGACTTCCAGGGCCTGCCCAGGGGCAGCGGCACGGTGGCGCAGGGGCAGAAGGTCTGGGACGGCAAGTGCGCGTCGTGCCACGGCGACTTCGGCGAATCCAACGAGGTGTTCACGCCGCTGGTCGGCGGCACCACCGCCGAAGACATCAAGCGCGGCCGCGTGGCCGGCATGACCGGCAACCAGCCGTACCGCACCACGCTGATGAAGGTCAGCACCGTCAGCACGCTGTGGGACTACATCCACCGCGCCATGCCGTGGAACGCCCCCAAGAGCCTGAGCGTGGGCGACGTCTACGCGGTCACCGCCTATATGCTGCACCTGGGCGAGATCGTCCCGGCCGACTTCACGCTGTCCGACGCCAATATCGCCGAGGTCCAGCGGCGCATGCCCAACCGCGACGGCATGACCACCGGCCACGGCCTGTGGCCGGGGCGCGGCCGCCCGGACACGCGCAATACGGCCTGCATGAAGGATTGCGCGGGCAAGGTGGCGATTACCTCGTCGATACCGGACTATGCCCGCGATGCCCATGGCGAACTGGCGCAGCAGCAGCGGAGCTTCGGCCCGGTGCGCGGCGTGGCCGCGGGCAATACCATATCGAAAAGTGCTGCATCAGCTCCTTCGGAGCCGGCCGCGCCGGGCGCGCGGCTCACCAGCCAGTACCAGTGCATGGCCTGCCATGCGATGGACCGCAAGCTGGTTGGGCCGTCCTTTGCCGACATCGCCGGCAAGTACCAGGGCCAGGACGCGCACGGCGCGCTGGCGCGCAAGGTCAAGGCGGGCGGACAGGGCGCATGGGGCAGCGTGCCGATGCCGGCGCAGCCGCAGATCCCGGATTCCGACGTGCAGGCCATGGTGGGCTGGATTCTTGAGGCAAAATAGCGGACTGGCCACCGCAGTGCCCCCGGGCGGCGGCCAGTGTGTGCCGCGAAGCCATTGCAGTACGGCCCAGCGGCCTTTGCCGTCCCCACGGCTTTACAGAGCTTGGAGAGCTTAACAATGAAGCAGTTTGTCATCGCAGCGCTGATGCTCGGCGCCGCCGCATCGGCCCACGCGGTCGATGCCGCCAAGGCACAGGAGATCGCCAACAAGAACGCCTGCATGGGTTGCCACCAGGTCGACAAGAAGCTGGTCGGTCCTTCCTACAAGGAAGTGGCCGCCAAGTACAAGGGCGACAAGAACGCCCTGGCGACGCTGACCAAGAAGGTCAAGAGCGGTGGCTCGGGCGTCTGGGGCCCGGTGCCGATGCCCGCCAACGCGTCGCTCAGCGACGCCGACCTGAAGACCGTGGTCGAGTGGGTGCTGGCTGGCGCCCCCGCCAAGTAAGCCTTACCGACCAGGCGGGCAGTCCGCCGATGCACCAGGCCGGGCGGTGAATGCCGCGCGGCCAGGACAGACCAGCGGCCGGCCATGTACCGGCCGCATGAAGAAGAATCCCCGAAGCGGTCATTTACCGACTGGAACGGAGTAGCCGGAGAGCAGAAACATGAATTCCAAACGACGAGAAGTGCTGCGGGTTACCGCTGTCCTGTCGCTGATGGCCGCCACCGGCCTGATCAGCGAGGCGCAGGCGGCCGAGTGGAACAAGAACGCCTTTGACGGCAAGAGCGTTGCCGACGTGATCAAGGCGCTCGGCGGCAGCGGCACCGAGAAAAGCACCGCCATCACCTTCACCGCCCCCGATATCGCCGAGAACGGCGCCGTGGTGCCGGTGGCCGTGACCAGCACCATCCCGGATACCGAGCAGATCGCGATCCTGGTGGAAAAGAACCCCAACACGCTGGCCGCCGACTTCATCATCCCGGCCGGCACCGAGCCGTTCGTCTCCACGCGCGTGAAGATGGGCCAGACCTCGGTCGTGCATGCCGCGGTCAAGGCCGGCGGCAAGTGGTACGTGGCATCGAAGGAAATCAAGGTCACGCTGGGCGGCTGCGGCGGCTGACGCCGCGCCCCGGATCGAGATTCCCAAACTGCAACAGGAGAAACACATGGCAGACCCGATGCGCGTACGCGCCACCGAAAACGGCGGCGTGGTTGACGTCAAGATTCTGATGAAGCACGACATGGAAACCGGCCAGCGCAAGGATGCGTCCGGCAAGGTCGTGCCGGCCTGGCATATCCAGACCGTGACCGCCCAGTGCAAGGGCAAGGAAGTGTTCCGCGCCCAGTTCGGCCCGGCGGTGTCGAAGGACCCGTTCCTGAACTTCAAGTTCAAGGGCGGCGCCAAGGGCGACAAGGTCGCAGTGACCTGGATCGACAACAAGGGCGACAAGCGCACCGACGAAGCGACCATCGCCTGACAGCCGTTCCCGCGGCCGGCAGGCCACGCCGTCCTCTGCTAAGGTTCGGGACGGATGCCGGGACTGGCCCGGCGGGAAGGAACAACATGCGGCGAGCATTTATTCGAGCATCGGCGGCGCTGGCCGCCATCGGCCTGTCGGCAAAAGCCGCGGCCCAGGCCGCGCCGGCTGCGGGCAAGGGCGGGCGCATCAAGGTGGTGTACCAGCTGTCGGAAGGCATCGACCAGGCGGTGCGCGCGATGGGCAACCTGCGCAACCACCTGAACGGCGCGCCGGGAACGAAGATCGTGGTAGTGGCGTTCGGCTACGGCATCGATTTCCTGGTCGAAGGCGCCAAGGATGCGCGCGGCAACACCTTTGACGGCCCGGTGGGCGCGCTGGCCTCGGCCGGGGTGGAGTTCCGCGTGTGCCGCAACACGCTGACCGCACGCAAGATTGCGGAATCGAGCCTGTTGATGGAAGCCAAGGTGGTACCGGCCGGCGTGGTCGAGATTGCGCGCCTGCAGGCCGAAGAAGGCTACGCCTATATCAAGCCCTGAGCCGGGCGGCGTAGCTTCCGGCAACAAGAGAGAGAGAACGGCCCGCCACGGTGCGAGGCCGCGAGGAGAAGCCCCATGAACACCATCCGAAGCCTGGCCCGGCGCGCCGCGCTGGCCGCGGCGGCCACCGCTGCGGTGGCCTCTGCTGCCGCCGTGCATGCGCAGGGCAGCACCGCCGACGAAATCGCCAAGTACCGCCAGATGCTGGCCGAAGGCAATCCCGCCGAGTTGTGGGAAGCCGCCGGCGAAGAACTGTGGAAGAAGCCGGCCGGCCCGAAGAACGCCTCGCTGGAACAATGCGACCTGGGCAAGGGCCCGGGCGTGACCAAGGGCGCCTACGCCGAGCTGCCGCGCTACTTCAAGGACGCCAGCAAGGTGATGGACCTGGAGCAGCGGCTCGCCTACTGCCGCATGACGCTGCAGGGGCTGACCAGGGAGGAGGCAACGAAGAACCCGTTCTCGTCGTCGGGCAAGCCGTCCGAGATCGAGCGCCTGGTGGCCTACCTGACCGGCGAGTCGCGCGGTGTGAAGATGAACGTGCAGCTCAGCCATCCCGAAGAAAAGCGCACCTATGCGCTGGGCGAGAAGATGTTCTTCTACCGCGGCGGCGCCTATGACTTTGCCTGCGCCACCTGCCATGCGGTGGACGGCCAGCGCATCCGGCTGCAGGACCTGCCCAACCTGCTGACCGACAAGGGCGCGCAGGCGGCCTACACCACCTGGCCCGCCTACCGCGTCTCGCAGGGCGAGGTCCGCACCATGCAGCACCGCCTGTACGACTGCCTGCGCCAGCAGCGCTTTCCCGAACCCGCCTATGGCTCGGACGTGATCACCGCGCTGACCATGTTCCTGGCGAAGAACGCCAACGGCGGGACCTACGACGGCCCGGCGATGAAGCGCTGACCAGTACGGGAGAGACAACATGCAACGACAACACCAGGCACTGGCCATCGCGGCCCTGGCCACCCTGCTGGCAGGCGGCGCCCACGCGCAGGACAGCACCAGGGCCCGCACGCCCAAGGGCAAGCCCGCCGCCGTCAGCGGTGCCGACATGAAGCACCTGATCGAGGACTCGTTCTCGTCACGCGGCCCGGTCACGGTCGAGGGCGTGCTCAACCAGGACGGCATGCAGCAGGCCTGCAGCCAGTACCCGGACCGCACCAAGGTGCCGGCAAAGCTTGCCAAGAAGATCGAAGCCGCCGAGCTCAAGCAGGTGAAATACCCCGCCGAAGACAAATGGCTGGGCGACTGGAAGGAAGGCGAAAAGGTCGCCCAGAACGGCCGCGGCATGCAGTTCACCGACCAGGTCGGCGGCACCAACGGCGGCAATTGCTACGCCTGCCACCAGATGACCAAGGCCGAGATCTCGTTCGGCAATATCGGCCCGTCGCTGTACCAGTACGGCAAGCTGCGCGGCAACTCGCAGGAAGTCATCAAGTACACCTGGGGCAAGATCTGGGACTCCAGCGCCTACGCCGCCTGCTCCAACATGCCGCGCTTCGGCCACAAGGGCATCCTGACCGAGGCCCAGATCCGCGACGTGATGGCGCTGCTGCTCGACCCGGCCTCGCCGGTCAACCAGTAAGGCCGATGCGCGCGCCTGCCGTGCTGCTGCGCTGGCTGCTGGCCTTCAGCCTGGCCGGCGCCGCAGCCGGCGCGGCAGCGCTGGAGGTCGGCGACACCGTGCGCCTGTCCGACGTGCGCACGCTCGACGGGCGCACCCTCAGCGCTGGCGCGCTGGCCGGCAAGCCGCTGGTGGTCGAATACTGGGCCTCGTGGTGCCCGTTCTGCGCGATGCAGAACCCGCGCCTGCAGAAGCTTTATGAACGCACGCGCGGCACGCCGCTGCAGGTGCTGACCATCAGCATCGACAAGGATCCGCGCGAGGCTGCCGACTACATGAAGAAGCGCGGCTACACCTTCCCGGCGACGACGGATTCGCCCGCGCTGCAGGCCGTGTTCGGCAAGCGCAAGGGACTGCCGGAGCTGTACGTGATCGACGCGCGCGGCCGCGTGGTGCAGAAGGAAGTGGGCGAAATGCTTGAAGACGACGTGGCGGCGCTGGAGCGGTACGCGCGGCCATAGTTTTGCGATGGCGGACGCCCGCGCCAGGGCCGACCGCCACCGTCAATTCCAGGAAGAGACATGAACCGACGCGAGTTCCTGCAGGTGCTGGCCATTGCCGGCGCCGGCGGCATGACGTTCCCCCATCAAGACGCGCACGCCGCGCAGGCCGCCGAGGCCATGTACGACCTGCCGCGCTTCGGCAACGTCCACCTGCTGCATTTCACCGACTGCCATGCGCAGCTGCGGCCGGTGTATTTCCGTGAGCCCAACGTCAACCTCGGTATCGGCGACTATGCCGGCAAGCCGCCGCACCTGGTCGGCGACGCGCTGCTGCGCCAGTACGGCATCCGCCCCGGCACGCCGCAGGCGCATGCGTTCACCTACCTGGATTTCAACGAGGCCGCGCGCCGCTATGGCAAGGTCGGCGGGTTTGCGCACCTGGCCACGCTGGTGAAACGGCTGAAGGCAGGCCGGCCGGGCGCCCTGCTGCTCGATGGCGGCGATACCTGGCAAGGCTCGGCCACCGCGCTGTGGACCAAGGGCCAGGACATGGTCGATGCCGCGCTGGCGCTGGGCGTGGACGTGATGACGCCGCACTGGGAGATGACCCTGGGCGCGGACCGCGTCAAGGAGATCGTCGACAAGGACTTCAAGGGCAAGGTCGCCTTCCTGGCGCAGAACATCAAGACCAACGATTTCGGCGATCCGGTGTTCGATCCGTACGTGATCCGCGAGATCAACGGCGTGCCGGTGGCCATCATCGGCCAGGCGTTCCCGTACACGCCCATCGCCAACCCGCGCTACTTCGTGCCGGACTGGACCTTCGGCATCCAGGAAGAGAATCTGCAGCAGGTCATCGACGCAGCGCGCGGCAAGGGCGCGCAGGCGGTGGTGCTGCTGTCCCACAACGGCATGGACGTGGACCTGAAGCTGGCCTCGCGCGTGCGCGGGCTCGACGCCATCCTGGGCGGCCATACCCATGACGGCATGCCCGCGCCGGTGCCGGTGAAGAATGCCGGCGGCACCACGCTGGTGACCAATGCCGGCTCCAACGGCAAGTTCCTCGGCGTGCTGGACTTTGACGTGAAGGGCGGCAAGGTCGCGGACTTTCGCTACCGGCTGCTGCCGGTGTTCGCCAACTACCTGCCGGCCGACCCGGCCATGGACGCGCTCATCAGGAAAGTCCGCGCGCCCTATGAGCAGAAGCTGGGCGAAGTGCTGGCCGTCAACCGCGGCCTGCTGTACCGCCGCGGCAATTTCAACGGCACCTTCGACCAGCTGATCCTGGACGGCCTGATGCAGGCCCAGGGCGCGCAGATCGCGTTCTCGCCGGGCTTCCGCTGGGGCACCACGCTGCTGCCGGGCGAGGCCATCACCATGGAACACCTGATGGACCAGACCGCCATCACCTACCCGTACACCACGGTGACGCAGATGAGCGGCGAGACCATCAAGACCATCCTGGAAGACGTGGCCGACAACCTGTTCAATCCCGACCCGTACTACCAGCAGGGCGGCGACATGGTGCGCGTGGGCGGGCTGCAATACACCATCGATCCGACCGCCGGCATGGGCAAGCGCATCAGCGACATGCGCCTGGCCGGCAAGCCGCTGGAAGCCGGCAAGACCTACAAGGTGGCGGGCTGGGCCCCGGTGGCCGAAGAGGCGCGCCAGGCCGGCGGCGCGCCGATCTGGGACGTGATGGCGCAGTGGCTGCGCAGCACCAGGGAAGTCAGCGCCCGCCCGCTGAACCTGCCGCGCGTGCGCGGCATGGACGGCAATCCGGGCATGGCCGCCTGATGTTGTGCGGCCCCGTCACGCGCCGCGCAGAGGATTGAAGGGCGCTGCCGTATTACGCTACAATCAACCGCCACGGGCCGATAGCTCAGCTGGGAGAGCGCTGCGTTCGCAATGCAGAGGTCGGGAGTTCGATCCTCCTTCGGTCCACCAGATATCCCGCGCAAAAGCCCCGGAAAGCCAACGCTTTCCGGGGCTTTTGTGCTTCTGCCGCCCGCGCTGTCCGCCATCTCGCGCTGGCAGCCGCCATACGCTATCGTTGACACCTCGGCACAGGCGTACGCGCCTTGTGCCGCCGCCAACCTACGCCCGCCGGGGCCTTGTTCGATCCCATGCAAGCCAACAGGAAATCGAGCCACCCGCTGGCGATGTCCCTGCGCTGGCATTCCTGAATCTCAAGAGGCATCCATGAGCCACATCCTGCTGATCAACCCGAATACGTCGAGCGCCACCACGCAGATGATGGTCGAGATCGCGCGCGCCTGGTTCGCGCAGGCCATGCCCGCGCCGCCGGCCGTGGTCGGCGCGACGGTCACGCGCGGCGCGCCGATGATCATCGACGAAGACGATCTTGCCGTGGCCGCCGAGGCGATCTGCGCTGCAGACATGCTGCGCCTGGCCGGCGGTGCCGACGGCGTGATCGTCGGCGCCTTCGGCGACCCCGGCATCGAGGCCCTGCGCGCGCAGCTGTCAGTGCCGGTGGTGGGTATCGGCGAAGCCTCGATGCACGCGGCCGCGGCCGGGTGGCGGCGCTTCGGCATCGCCACCACCACGCCGCGGCTGGCGGCGTCGATCAGCGCCAGCGTGCGCCGGCAGGGGTTGGACGAGCTGTTCACGGGCACGCGCTTCACCGAGGGCGATCCGCGCGCGCTGGGCGGCGCGCCGCAGCAGCAGGAAGACCTGCTGGCGGGCGCGGTCGATACCTGCATCCGAGCCGACGGCGCGCAAGCCGTGATCATCGGCGGCGGCCCGCTGGGCGAGGCCGCCCGGGCGCTGGGCCAGCGCTTTCCGATTCCCGTCATCGGCCCGGTGCCGGCCGCGTGCGCGGCCATGTCGCAGGCGCTGCGCTATTGCCCGGCGGCGTAAGCCGGCCCGTGGGGACAACAAGGAGCGCGAGCGATTTGCCCGGCCGTGTGGGTCGCGCCAGCGTGCAGGCGCGGGTAGGCTAGGCCACCCGGGTCGGCCGGCGGGCCTTCATCGCCGAGGGCCGTACCTGTTGCAGCGCGCGCAGCGACTGCAGCGCGTCCTCGACCGCCTCGATGCCGTCGCGCAGGCGGCCGATGGCATAGCCAAGGCGGCTTTGCGCGTCGGCGTCTGGGGTGGAAAGGTTCTCTAATGCATCGACTTCCGCCTGCATCTGTCCGACCAGGCGGCGCAGCTGGGATGTGCTGTGCGAGGCAAGTGACCGAATCGCCATCGTTGGGTCCTCCTTGCAGTGTCCGGGTGTTCCCGTCCTGTGTAACGGTAAAGGCGACACCAGAACTTCGCCAGCGCTGTTACGAAATCGGCACGGCAGCGCCGCCGTGGCCCGGTCCGCCTGTCGCGGATGTTGGGCTATAGTCACCCGATGGAATCGGAACACAACCCTCTGCGGCCGGCATCCGCCGGCCTTCCGGACGACGCCACCGCCGCCAGCCCGGCCGAGGCCGACGCGCGCCACCGGGCTGGCCGGCGCAGCACGCTGGTCAGCGTGGCCGTCAATATCGGCCTGACCGCCGCGCAGGCGGTGGCCGGTGTCATCTCTGGCTCGCAGGCGCTGATCGCCGACGCCGCGCATTCCCTCTCGGACCTGCTGTCCGACTTCGTGGTGCTGCTGGCCGCCTGGCAGAGCCGCAAGGATCCGGACGCCCACCACCAGTACGGCCACCTGCGCTTCGAGACCGCGGCGTCGCTGGCACTCGGCGCGCTGCTGCTGGCGGTGGGGGCAGGCATGCTGTGGGCGGCGGTGGACAAATTGCAGCACCCGGCCAGCCTGCAGCCGGTGCAGCCAGTGGCCTTGTGGGTGGCACTGGTCGCGCTGGTGTCCAAGGAACTGCTGTTCCGCTACATGCTCGCGGTGGCGCGGCGCGTGCGCTCGGGCATGCTGGTGGCCAATGCCTGGCATGCGCGCTCGGATGCGGCCTCGTCGCTGGTGGTGGCGCTGGGTATTGGCGGCAACCTGCTGGGCTACCACATGCTCGACCCGGTGGCGGCCATCGTGGTCGGGCTGATGGTTGCGCGCATGGGCCTGCGTTTCGGCTGGGATGCGCTCAACGACCTGATGGACCGCGCGGCCGACGAGGAAACCGTCGCGGCGATCCGCGCGACCATGCTGGGCACGCCCGGCGTGCTGGGCCTGCACGACCTGCGCACCCGCAAGATGGGCGACCAGGTGCTGGTTGACGTGCACCTGGAGATCGATGCCGCGCTGACGGTGGCGCAGGGGCATGCGATCGCGGTCGAAGCCCGGCGCCGCACCCTGGAGCACCATCACGTGCTCAACGTGATGACGCACGTCGATCCCGTATACATGAGCAGCCAGGCCAGCGCTGCCTGAGCCCGGCCTGTGGACATCTTTGCCGGTTGCTGGGGATAACCGGCCGGACAAGCTGTGCCCCGCCTGGGGGTGCCTTGTGGGACGTATACGGATAACTGCGGCGCCCGCACTGCTGACGTATACGTGACTGCCACGCTATCCCGGCGAATCAGGGTTATCCCGCGGTGGTTATCTTTGCTGCAAGTCCCTGAGCCGAAAGGAGAAAGGTGACTTATCCACGGCCTGATGCCTGGTTTACCTACTACTACTATGTTTACATACGTAAACAATATTAAAGACATAGACAGGACCGTTGCGCCGTTCGCATTGGCCTGACGTTTACGCGGGCCATGGCGCTGGTGCGCCGGCGTATACCTGGCGCGCGCCGGGTATACGTCCACGCAACGCTAGCGCGGCACCTTGAACACCTTGCGTGCAGCCAGCACCTCGGCCCGGGTCGTGCAGCCTTCCTGGTGGTCATTGACCAGCCCCATCGCCTGCATCAGCGCGTACATGGTGGTGGGACCGACAAAGCGCCAGCCGCGCTTCTTCAGGTCCTTTGACAGCGCCGTGGATTCCGGCGAAGTCGCCATGGTGCGCAGCACCTCGGGTGTCAGCACCCTGGGCCGGCTGGACGGATCGGGCTCGAAGCGCCAGAAGTAGGCGGCCAGCGACGATTCCGTCTCCAGCAGTTCGCGGGCCCGCTGCGCATTGTTGATGGCCGCCTCGATCTTGCCGCGGTGGCGCACGATGCCGGCGTCGCCGAGCAGGCGCGCAATATCGCGCTCGCTGAAGCGCGCCACCTTTTCGATGTCGAAATTGGCAAACGCCTTGCGGAAGGCCTCGCGCTTGCGCAGGATGGTCAGCCAGCTCAGGCCGGACTGGAAGCCTTCCAGGCACAGCTTCTCGAACAGCCGGCGGTCGTCGGCGACCGGAAAGCCCCACTCGGTGTCGTGGTAGTGGCAATAGTCCTCCAGCGTGCCGCACCAGCCGCAGCGCACCGCTGCTTCCTTCTTGCTTGTCATGGGTACCTGTTCCCTGTTGAAAGTCCCGCACGCCGGCCAGGCTCTCGCCGACCGGCGCATTTGCTGCGATCATGCCCGCACCTGAGAGATTGCGGAAGGCTGAAAATGGACATGCGATTGACAACCCTGGACGAAGACGGATGGGAGCTCGACGACGCCGAGCCCATCGCCGCCGCCCATCCCGAGACCTTCTGGATGCCGCCGCGCGAGGAGCGTGATGAACTCGCACCCGGCCAGCTGGTCAAGCTGATCTTCCGCATCCTGGTCGCGGACGAGACGGGCAGCGAAGAGGTTCACGTGGAGCGGATGTGGGTCATCGTCACCGGGCGCGAGGGCAGCCTTTATACCGGCGAGCTTGATAACCAGCCGTATTGCACCGACGAGATGAACCCGGGCATGCCGCTGTGCTTCGAGGCTCGGCATGTGATCAATATCCACCGGGACGAGGACGAAGCCGGCTAGACGGGCTGCCCGCGCGCAACAAAAAAGCCAGCCTCGCGGCTGGCTTTCTTGCCTGGAACTGGCGCGGACGGCTCAGGCCAGCTTCTTGCCCGTGCGGTCGTGCATGAACACCAGCGCGATAAAACTCACCACGGCAGCGGCGATCACGTAGTAAGCCGGCGCCAGCTTGTTCTGCGTCGACTCGATCAGCCAGGTCACGATTAGCGGCGCAAAGCCGCCGAAGATGGTCACGGCGAAGTTGTAGGCCAGCGACAGCCCGGTGGAGCGCACCTCGGTCGGGAACTGCTCGGCCAGCACCGCCGGGGCCGGGCCGGTGAAGGCCGCCAGCAGGATGCCCAGCACGATCTGCACCTGCAGCAGCGTCTGCGTGCTCGGCGACACATTGAGCCAGTGGAACAGCGGATAAGCCAGCACGCCGATCAGCAGCGCCACGATGCCCAGCATGCGCTTGCGGCCCATGCGGTCCGACAGCATGCCCATCAGCGGGCACAGCACCAGGATGATGGCGCCGCACAGCGCGGTCGACTTGAAGGTCGCGCCCAGCGGCAGGCCCAGCTGCTGCTTGGCGTACGACGGCATATAGAACACCAGCACGTAGGTGCACACCGTCCACAGGATGGTCACGCCCAGGCCGGCCAGCACTTCGCGCGGGTGGTCGCGCAGCACCTGCGTGAGCGGCGAGAACTTGACCTTGGCGGCCTTGCGCGCGGCCTGACGCGCCTCGAACTCGGGCGGCTCGTCCAGGTGCGAGCGGATATACATGCCGACCGGGCCGATCAGCAGGCCGAACAGGAACGGGATGCGCCAGCCCCAGGCATCGATCTGCTCGGGCGACAGGCCATTGGTGACCAGCGCGCCCATGGCCGCGCCCAGCATGAAGGAGATGCCCTGGCTGGCCTGCTGCCAGCTGGCGTAGGCGCCGCGCTCGGCGTCGGGCGCGTGCTCGATCAGGAAGGCGGTGGCGCCTCCCACCTCGCCGCCGGCGGAGAAGCCCTGGATCAGGCGCGCCAACACGATCAGCGCCGGTGCCCACAGGCCGATCTGGTCGTAGGTCGGGGCCAGCCCGATGATGGCCGTGCCCAGCGCCATCAGCAAGATGGTCAGCGTCAGCGCCGCCTTGCGGCCCACGCGGTCGGCGTAGACGCCCAGCACGATGGCGCCGACCGGGCGCATGAAGAAGCCCACACCGAAGGTGGCGACGGTCAGCAGGAACGAGGTCAGGTCATCGCCGGTCGGGAAGAACAGCTTGGCGATGATGACGGCAAAGAAGCTGTAGACGGTGAAGTCGAACCATTCCAGGCCGTTGCCGATGGTCGCGGCGATGATCGCCTTTCGTCGGGTGGCGGCTGAAATGTCGGGGATGGGGGCGGTAGTCGCGGTCATGAAGCGTCGGAAAGGCGGGGAAACCGTGATATTAAGCGATTCCTTAATTTTCCATCCGCCCCTGAACCGCCGTGAACGCGCTCAGAAGCTGACCGCCAGCCCCAGCGAGACGCCCGACACGTTGTTGCCGAACACATAGCGCAGCACCGCCCGGATCCGCGTGACAAAGACCTCGTGCGCGCTGGTGTCCAGTTCCAGCCCGGTGCCGAGCGTGGTCAGGTAGTTGAAGCCGAGGATACCGGCCTGGCTGCCAAGGTAGTGTGAATGTGATAGCTCAAGCACGTATCGTACCGGCCGGTCGAACGCATGCATCCCGGTTGGCGCCCGCCAGCGCGCCCACAGGTTGGCGGTCTGCGCCGTGGCCGTGCCCGTGACCGCGCTGGACGTACCGCCGAAGCTCTGCAGGTGGATATTGGTGTAGCGCAGTTCCACGTCGATCTCGTAGTTCTCGCGGTAGTGCTCCCAGTCCAGCATCACCGAGCCGCCCAGCCCGTAGGCATTCAGGCTGCCGCCGTCGAGGAAGTTGAGCTGGCGATCGGTGACCTGCTCGACCGCGAACTTGCCGATTGACAGGTCGCTGGAGACATTGCCCAGCGAGGCGTTGAAGATCGGCCGGAACACCAGTTCCTTGTTGGCCGTCAGCGGAAAGTCCCAGCCCACGCCGATGGTGCCGGAAAAGGTGTTCCAGCGGGTCGGGATGGCGCGGGATTCGGCGCCATTGGTGGCAACGAAGGTGGGATCGTAGCGGCTGTAGGCGATGGCGCCTTCCAGGTAGAGCGGGAACGACTTGCTGATGGTGAAGCCGCCGCCCAGCTGCGACATGACGATGCCGGGATCGTCGGTGCTGGTGTTGTTGATCGACAGCGAGCTGGAGGTAAGGTCCGGCACCACCGAGTACGCCATCAGCGACAGCACCGCGTTGGCGTGCCGCTGCACATTGGCCCCGGCCAGGCGCAGTCCGGGCGCGCCCTGGGCATGTGCCGCGCCGGCGGCCAGCAGCGCCGCCGCGCCCATGGCGGCCAGGGCCGTCCGCCAAAGGGGCCGCGAGCGGCGGCTAGGCGCGGGGTGGAACCGTCGGTGTCGCTGGCGTGCGGACATGGACAATCTCTGTGCAGTCAGTGCCGCAGCGCGCTGCCGTGCGGCAATCTCCCGCGCATTCTAGCGACGCAGGATAGTGAGGGAGCGTCGCGCGAAATCTTTCAGATCGGACTGCTGCCGCCTTAAATCGGCGCGGCGCCGGTCAGGCGGCCGGATGGCGGCGGGTCGACGGTCCGGAGGGCGGGGAGGGCGGCGTAGCCGGCATGGCTGGATGGGTGGGCGCCGGCCGGCGGCGCGTGAGCCACAGCAGCAGCGCACTGGCGGCCCAGCCGGTCACGAACACGGTGTCGCCGGCATGGTTCAGCCAGGTTGCCGCAGCGGGCGTGCCGGCCAGGGATGCCAGCAAGCCGGCCGGCAGGCGCGCCAGGATCCACAGGGCGACGGCGGGCACGCTGCCGTAGACGCCCGGTTGCCACCAGTGGGCCAGGAAGGGAGGGTGCCGCCCGGGGCGGCGCGGGATGCGCGGTACCACCGAAGTCTCCGGCCACACATGGCGCGCGGGGCGTGCCGGTGGCATCAAGGCGTTGCAGGAGCCCCGCCGGATGACACCGCCGGGGGCTCACGGTTGCATCATAGGCCGATCGCCCCTGGCTGCGTTGCCGGTGACCGAGGCGCTGTGTGCGCCACGCCACGCTGGGCCCGGCCGTTCAACTTTTTTGCACGACGTGTCCGCAAATGGCGCCCGTGCCCAGCGCGGATCTTTGCCAAACTGGATGCAGGTACACAAACAGTTTGAAGGTGGTCCTGCCATGCTTCCCTCGCTCTACATCTCCCACGGTTCCCCGATGCTCGCCATCGATCCCGGCCCCACCGGCGCCGCCTTCGATGCGCTGGGCGGGCAACTGCGCACCCGGCGCCCGCGCGCGGTGCTGGTGATCTCGGCGCACTGGATCTACAGCACGCTGGCTGTCACCAGCCGCGAGCGCCAGGAAGCCTGGCACGATTTCGGCGGCTTCCCGCGCGAGCTGTACGCACTGCGCTACGACGCCCCGGGTTCGCCGGCGCTGGCCGGGCGGGTCAAGGCCCTGGTCGAGGCGGCAGCGGTCCCCGGTGCCGGGTTTGTCGGCCAGGACGAAGAACGCCCGCTGGACCACGGCGCCTGGATGCCGATGCGCCACTTCTTCCCGGATGCCGACGTGCCGGTGGTGCAACTGGCGCTGAACCCCTACTTGTCGCCCGCAACGCAGATCGAGATCGGCCGCGCGCTGGCGCCGCTGCGCGACGAGGGCGTGCTGGTGCTGGCCTCCGGCAGCTTCACGCACAACCTGCAGGAAGTGTTTGGCGGCGGCCGGCGCGACCAGCATGGGGCGCAGGCCGAGCCATATGTGGAAGCCTTCCGCGGCTGGATGGCGGATGCCCTCGACGAGGCCCTGGCCAGCGGCGATACCGGCCGCATTGCCGACTACCGCGCCCAGGCGCCGTATGCGCGCCGCGCGCACCCGACCGACGAGCACCTGCTGCCGTTCTTCGTGGCGCTGGGCGCGGCCTTGGGTCCCCAGGCTGCCAGTGGCGCAGGGCCGGCGCCGGCCAGCGTGTCGCGGGTTGCCGATGAGGTGACCTATGGCGTGCTCGCCATGGACAGCTTCGTGTTCGAGGGCCTGGGCGCCGGCGCACCGCTGCGCGCGGCGGCCTGACGCGCGTTACCGTTCGGCCGGGGCCTGTGCCGCCGGCGTGCCGGCGCGCGCCGGCAGGTAGCGCCGTGCCGAGCGCGCGCCCGCGAGCGCGATCCAGCCCATGGTCAGCGCCACCAGCGCCAGCCCGATGCGCAGGTTGGCCAGGTGCGCGACCCCGCCGATCAGCACCGGCCCCAGCAGCAGCCCCAGGTAGGCAAAGCGCGCCACGCGCGAAATTGCTTCGGCCGGCGCCACGCCCGGCAGCCGCGACGCGGCAACGAAGAAGATCGGCACCATATTGGCCGCGCCCAGCCCCATCAGCGTAAAGCCTGCCAGCGCGGCTAGCGGCAGCGGCACCAGCAGCGCCAGCGCAATGCCGCCAAAGCCCAGCCAGGCACTGCCAGTCAGCGTGGCGCCGTCGCCCAGGCGCGCGCGCAGGCGGTCGCCGCCGAAGCGTCCGCACGCCATCCCGCCCGAGAACGCAGCGTAGCCCAGGCTGATCCAGCCATCGGGCGCCTGCGCCACGTCGCGCATATAGACGCTGGTCCAGTCGTACATCGCGCCTTCGCCGACCAGGCCCAGGAACGCCAGCAGGCCCAGCAGCCACAGCGCGCGCACCGCGTGGTCGCGATGGTGGGCCGCCGATGGCAGCACCGGATGGTCCGCCAGCAGCCCGGGCAGCGTACCCAGCGCCACCGCCGCGGTCACGCCCGCCATCATCGCCGCATGTGCCAGCGGCGCCACGTCCAGTGACAGCACCAGGCCGCCCGCACCCGCGCCGGCCATGCCGCCCAGGCTGAACATTCCGTGCAGCGCCGACATCACGGGCCGCGTGCGGCTGGCCTCGACCGTGGCCGCCTGTGCGTTCATGGCGACATCGAAGGCGGCATTGGCCATGCCGAACGCCACCAGCGCGGGCAGCAGCAGCCAGAACGATGGCATCGCCAGGATCGCCACCGTGGCCAGCGCAAACAGCAGCCCGCCCGTCATCGACGCCCGCGCGCTGCCCGCGCGCGCCACCCAGCGCCCGACCGGGCCCATCGCCAGGATGGCGCCGCCGGCCACGGCCAGCATCGCCAGAGACAGCATCGCGTCGGACAGGCCGAAGCGTGCCTTGATCGTGGGAATATGCACGCCCCACGTGGCAAAGGTGGCGCCATTGACGAAGAACAGCGCCATGGTGCCGCGCGTGGCGCGCGACACCGTGGCCGGCAAGGGCGCGGAAGCGGTCGGGGAATGCGGCTCAGGCATGGGAGGGTGCGGCAGGGGGGGCGGCGGTGCCCCTGCAAAAGCCGTCATTGTCCCGCATCGGCGCGAGGCGGGTATGACAACGCCGCGCTACCGGCTGGCGGCATCCACGCGCAGCAGCCCGCGCCGGTGCAGCGCGTAGCCGAAGGCCAGCAGCGCGCCCAGCGCCAGCGCCACCATCACCCACAGCATCAGCCAGTAGCCGCCGGCGGCACGCCACAGCAGCGCGCCCAGCCACGGCGCGGCGGCCTGCATCAGCAGCACCGGCGTCATCATCAGGCCGTTGAGCGTGGCGTAGTGATGGCGCGAGATCAGTTCCGGCATGGCCATCGCGCGCAGCATGGTGTTGACGCCGTTGGCGCAGCCGTACAGCACCGCGGCCACCATCAGCCAGGCGCCGTGCCCCAGCGCAAAGCACAGCAGCCCGGCGCCCATCAGCGCATAGACCGGCAGCGACAGCCGCACCGGGTGGCGCACCCCCGCGCGCATCATCAGCATGCGGCCCGCCACCTGGGCCGGGCCGATCAGCGCGGCCACCACCAGTTGCTGCGCCACCGGCATGCCCTTTTCGGTCAGCATCGGGATCAGGTGCGCCCCCAGCAGCGAGGCCACCACCGCGGTCGCGGTAAAGGCCAGCACCACCGCCCAGAACACCGGCTGACGCAGCGTGGCGCGGGCAATGTCGCGGCTGCCGGCCTGGCCGTCGGCGGGGGTCATGCCGGAATAAGTGGGATGCAGCGCGTAGCGCATGCGCGCGTGCAGCGGCGCGCAGACCAGCAGGTTGAGCGCGGCGAAGCCGATCAGCGTCGGGCGCCAGCCCAGATGGATCACCAGCCATTGCGCCAGCGGCACGAAGATAGTGCTGGCAAAGCCGGCCATCAGCGTGACCACCACGATCGGCTTCTGATACTGGTCGCCATAGGCCTGGCGCAGTACCACGAAGGCGGGCTCGTACAGCGTGGTCGCCATGGCCAGCCCGATCGGCACCCACATCAGCAGGAACACCGGCTGCGACGGCGTCCATGCCCACAGCAGCAGGCCCAGCCCGGCCAGCACCGAGCCCGCGCCCATCACCTTGCGCGCCGGCGCGCGGTCCAGCAACCGCCCCACCGCGAACGAGCACAGCGCCCACACCAGCAGCCCCAGCGAATAGCCGCCCGCCAGGAAGGGCTTGGACCAGCCCAGGCTGCGGTTCATGGGGTCGATGAAAACGGTGAAGGCGAAGAACAGCGTGCCCCAGGAGATGGTCTCGGTCAGGCCGAGGATCCAGACCAGCCGGCGCGGCGGCGTGGCGGGGTGCGCGGGTCCGGTGCGTGCCGGGCTGGCGTCTGGGGCGGTGCTGGCGGCGTCCGCGTCGGAGCTGGCTTCTATTGTTGTCATGGCGGGCCCAGCGGGGTGGTCGCCATGGACGGCGGCGCGTGGGGCCAGTCGGAAATTGTAGCGATCCCGCGCGCACTCCGCGCGCGGGACACGCACGTTACTGTGCGGTCACCGGAACAGGCGGTCCCTTGAGCTCGACCACGTTGCCGTCCGGATCGCTCACATAGAGCGACGGTCCCTTGCCTTCGGCGCCGAAGCGCTGCGCCACCTCGCCGGCGTCCACGCCATGCCGCGCCAGGTGCGCCCGCACCGCGTCGGCATCGAACGGGTCGATGCGCAGGCAGAAATGGTCCAGGTTGCGGCCCTGCGCTCCCGGTCCGGCGCCGCCGGCGCGGCCGAGCGGGCCGTCGAGCGCGACCAGGTCGATCAGTCCGCTGCCCGCGCGCAGCTGCGTCAGGCCCAGCTCGGTTTGCTCGCGCTCAACACTGCAGCCGAGCACCTCGACATAGAAGCGCCGCAGCGCGTCAACGTCTGCGCTGCGCAGTACCAGGTGGTCGATGCCCAGGATGCGGAACATGGCGGCCTCAGTGGTGCAGTCCGTCGTAGTCGATGACCTTCAGGCTGTCCAGGTCGACATTGTCCAGGCAGCGCACATTGACCGCGGCCATCGGCTTGCCGTCCTTGTCCTGCCCGTCCGCATACGGACCGCAGCCGCACACCGGGCAGAAGCGGTGCGCGATCTTCATGGTGTTGAAGCGGTAGGTGGAGGCATTGCTCTCCGGCGTTTCCAGCTTGAACGTCGCGCGCGGCACGAACCACAGCAGGTGGCCGCGCCGGCGGCAGATCGAGCAGTTGCAGCGGATCACGCTGGGGATGCTGTCGGCCTCCACTTCGAAGGCAATGGCGCCGCAGTGGCAGCTTCCGTGGAAAGTCATGTCGTCTCCTTGAGGTCGGTCCGGCGTGCCCGCTAAATATCTGGAATCAGTCGTTTGCCCAGGCTGACCACTTCATCGGGCGCATAGCCCAGCTTGTCGTAGAAATCGATCACGGCGCGGTTGCCTGCGCGTACCAGCAAGTTGATCTTGGGGCAGCCCCGCTCGATCAGCAACTGCTCGGCATGCGCCATCAGCATGCGCCCGTAGCCCTTGCCCTGCAGGCCGGGCTGTACCGCCAGATAGTAGACCCAGCCGCGATGCCCGTCGAACCCCACCATGGCAGTGGCGACGGGTTTGCCGTCGATGTCGCCGACCAGGAACAGTTCAGGCTGCTCGGTCAGCTTGCGCGCGATATCACGCTGCGGGTCGTTCCACGGACGGGTCAGGCCGCAGGCCTGCCACAAGGCAATGACGCAGGATTGGTCTTCCGGGCGGAAAGGACGGATCAGCATGCTTGGTGGTGCGCCGCAATATGCCGGCACATTGTTAGCTTTTTGACAGTGTAGCGCCGCTGCGGATGCCACAATGCCTGCAAAACACGGCGAGACGATGCGCGGCCATCGCGCACGCTGCCACCAAAGGAGACCCGCATGAGCGACACCCACGCGCCTGCACGCGCCACCTTCAGCCATATGGAACACGGCACCCGCGAGGACTGGGCCGCCATCTCCGCCGAATTCATGCCATTCGCGCGGGCGCTGCCGGATCGCGTGCTGGCGCACCTGCGCCTGCTCGATGGCGATTGCGGCGGCTTCCCCGTGGACCGGCTCACGCATTCGCTGCAGACCGCGACACTGGCGCACCGCGACGGCCAGGACGAGGAATACGTGGTCTGCGCGCTGCTGCACGATATCGGCGATACGCTCGGCAGCTTCAATCATCCCGACATTGCCGCCGCCATCCTCAAGCCATTCGTCAGCCCAGAGAACCTGTGGATGGTGGAAAAGCACGGCGTGTTCCAGGGCTACTACTTCTTCCATCACCTCGGCCTGGACCGCAACCTGCGCGAGCAATACCGCAGCCAGCCCGAGCTGTTCGAGCGCACCGCGGAGTTCTGCCGCAAGTACGACGGTGCCGCCTTCATGACGGACTACGACACGCTGCCGCTGTCGTTCTTCGAGCCGATGGTGCGGCGCGTGCTGGCGCAGCCGAGGAATTCGATGTATGTGAAGCCGGGAGAAAAGGAGCTGGCGCGGCCGTAAGGCGACAGCACAACACAACCGTGTGTTCCCTCTCCCCTCAGCGGGAGAGGGGAGGAACAGCACGCATCAGGCCGCGCGCTGCGCCGTCTCCGGATGGCGGAACTGCTCCAGCAGCTTGGCCCAGCGCCCACGCACTGCCTTCAGGTTGTTTTCCTTCACATGCCCGAAGCCACGGATATCGTCCGGCAGGTTGGCCAGGGTCACCGCGGTGTCGTAGTTGGCGGCATTGAGGCCCGCCACCAGTTCATCCAGCAAGGCACGGTACTCGCCGATCAGCGCGCGCTCGGTGCGGCGCTCCTCGGTCTTGCCGAAGATGTCGAAGGCACCGCCGCGCAGGCCCTTCAGCTTGGCCAGCACGCGGAACAGCTTCATCGTCGACGGCCCGAACTTGCGCTTGACCAGGTGGCCCTTGTCATCGCGCTTTGAGGTCATCGGCGGTGCCAGCCAGAAGTTGAGCCGGTAGTCCTTGCCCGGCTCGCCTTCGAACTGCGCACGCAGCTTGTCGAGGAAGACAGGGTCGGTGTAAAGCCGCGCCACCTCGTACTCGTCCTTGTACGCCATCAGCTTGGCCAGGTTGCGCGCCGCGGCCTCGGTCAGCGGCAGCGCCTTGCCGCTGCCAGCCAGCGTGCTCTCTGCCGCGCGCACGCGGTCGATGGCTTCGCGGTAGGTGCGCGCGTACGCGGCATCCTGGTAGGCCATCAGGTGTTCCATGCGCCGGGCGATCAGCTTCTCCAGCATCGCGCCGCTCGAAGTCGGCAGCTTGACCACTTCCGCGCCTTCCGCGGTGTTCTTCAGCTTGCCGGTCAGCGACAGCACGTGCTCGGGGTCGTGCGCCATATGGCGGCCCCAGTCGAACGCGGCCTTGTTCTTCTCGACGGCGACGCCGTTGAGTTCGATGGCGCGCTCCAGTGCCTGCAGCGTCAGCGGGATCCAGCCCTTCTGCCAGGCGTAGCCCAGCACCAGCGGGTTGGTGTAGATCGCGTCGCCCAGCAGCGCGACGGCGAGACCCGAGGCGTTGATGAACTCGCACTTCTCGCCCACCGCGGTGCGCACGTCCTGCTCGGCCGACAGGCCGGGGAACTGCCACTTCGGGTTCTTGATGAAGTCGGCGGTCGGCGTCTGCGCCGTGTTGACCACGGCGCGGGTGCGGCCGGCCTGGGTCTTGGAGATGACTTCGTCGGTGGCCGACACGATCGCATCGCAGCCGATCACCAGGTCCGCCTCGCCCATGGCGATACGGGTGGCGTGCAGGTCGTCCGGGCGCGCGGCCAGCTGCACGTGCGACAGCACCGCGCCGCCTTTCTGCGCCAGGCCCGCCATGTCGAGCACGGTGACGCCCTTGTTCTCCAGGTGCGCGGCCATGCCGAGCAGGCCGCCGATGGTCACCACGCCGGTCCCGCCCACGCCGGTCACCAGGATGCCGTAGGCGCGGCGGATCGGCGGCAGTTCCGGCTCAGGCAGCGCGGGCAGGGTGTCCATCGACACGCCGTGCTGCTCGGGCTTGCGCACCTGCGCGCCTTCGGCCGTGACAAAGCTCGGGCAGAAGCCGTTCAGGCACGAGAAGTCCTTGTTGCACGACGACTGGTTGATCTGGCGCTTGGTGCCGAAATCCGTTTCCAGCGGTTCCACCGACAGGCAGTTGGACTTGACCGAGCAGTCGCCGCAGCCTTCGCACACCGCGTCGTTGATAAAGGCGCGGCGTTGCGGATCCTCCATCGTGCCGCGCTTGCGGCGGCGGCGCTTCTCGGTGGCGCAGGTCTGGTCGTAGATCAGGATGGAGCAGCCCGGCACCTCGCGCAGCTCACGCTGCACGCTGTCGAGCTGATCGCGGTGATAGATGGTGATGCCTTCGGGCAGCTTGATCGCGCCGTTGTACTTCTCCGGCTGGTCGCTGACGATGACGATCTTCTTCGCGCCTTCGCTGTGCACCTGCCACGCGATGTCCCGCACCGACAGCTGGCCGTCCACCGGCTGGCCGCCGGTCATCGCCACCGCATCGTTGTACAGGATCTTGTAGGTGATGTTGACGTTGGCCGCGATCGACGCGCGGATTGCCAGCAGCCCGGAGTGGAAGTAGGTGCCGTCGCCCAGGTTGGCGAACACGTGCTTGTCGCCCGCGAACGGCGCCTGGCCGATCCAGGCCACGCCTTCGCCGCCCATCTGGCTGAAGGTGCTGGTATTACGGTCCATCCACACCGTCATGTAGTGGCAGCCAATGCCGGCCAGCGCGCGCGAGCCTTCGGGCACATTGGTCGAGGTGTTGTGCGGGCAGCCCGAGCAGAACCACGGCTTGCGCTCGGCGGTCACGCGCGGCGTGGCCAACGCCTTTTCCTTGGCCTCGATGATGGCCAGGCGCGCAGTGATGCGCGCGCGCACGTCGATCGGCAGCTCGAACTTGTCCAGCCGCGTGGCGATGGCCTTGGCGATGATCGCCGGGGACAGCTCATAGTGCGCCGGCAGCAGCCAGTTGCTTTGCGGGATCGACCATTCGCCGCCCGCATTGTCCTTTTCGTCGAACTTGCCGTAGACCTTGGGGCGCACGTCGTCGCGCCAGTTGTACAGCTCTTCCTTGAGCGCGTACTCCATGATCTGGCGCTTCTCTTCGACCACCAGGATTTCCTGCAGGCCTTCGGCAAAGGCGCGCGCACCGTGCGCCTCCAGCGGCCACACGCAGCCGACCTTGTACAGGCGGATGCCGATCTGCGAGCAGGTGGCATCGTCCAGGCCCAGGTCGGCCAGCGCCTGGCGCGTGTCCAGGTAAGCTTTGCCGCCGGTCATGATGCCGAAGCGCGCGTGCGGCGAATCGATCTCGATGCGGTCGATCTTGTTGGCGCGCACATAGGCCAGGCCCGCATACCACTTGTAGTCGAGCAGGCGCGCTTCCTGTTCCAGCGGCGGGTCCGGCCAGCGGATGTTCAGGCCGCCCGGCGGCATGATGAAGTCGTCGGGCAGCACGATCTGCACGCGGTGCGGATCCAGCTCCACCGAGGCCGACGATTCCACCACGTCGGTCACGCACTTCATCGCCACCCATAGTCCGGAGTAGCGGCTCATGGCCCAGCCGTGCAGGCCGTAGTCCAGGTACTCCTGCACGTTCGACGGGTACAGCACCGGCAGGCCACAGGCCTTGAAGATGTGCTCGGACTGGTGCGCCAGCGTCGAGGACTTGGCCGAGTGGTCGTCACCGGCCAGCACCAGCACGCCGCCGTGCTTCGACGATCCCGCCGAGTTCGCGTGCTTGAACACGTCCCCGGTACGGTCCACGCCCGGCCCCTTGCCGTACCACATGCCGAACACGCCATCGAACTTGGCGTCCGGGTACATGTTCACCTGCTGCGACCCCCATACCGAGGTCGCGGCCAGGTCCTCATTGAGGCCGGCCTGGAACACGATGTGGTGCGCGGCGAGGTGCTTCTTGGCCTTCCACAGTGACAGGTCCAGCGCGCCCAGCGGCGAGCCCCGGTAGCCGGAGATAAAGCCGGCGGTGTTCAGCCCGGCGGCGCGGTCGCGCTCCTGCTGCAGCATCGGCAGGCGTACCAGGGCCTGCGTGCCGCTGATATAGATGCGGCCACGCTCCAGCGTGTATTTGTCTTCGAGGGAAACGTTTTCGAGCGCGCGGCGGATGGCGTCGCTGACCGGGGAGGTCAGGGGGGCATTCATAGGTGCTCCTCTATGGGCGTGCTGTCGGGATCACCGACACCTACAGTTGTGGGCGACCGCCTCATGACCTCTTGTGAAGGTGTTGGACGGTCGTGTCTCTGCGCGGCATGGTAGCACCGCCACAAAATCGGCGGTACCTTGCAATGCAGCACAAAGCGTGCCCGCCGCGCCCGTGATTTCCCGTATGGACAGGGGTTCGCGTGTACACTGCGTTGCATCGAGATGGCCCGTGCCGCTGCCGGGCTGCCTGCGATGCGCCACATCTGCACAGCCAGCCTGGTGCAACCTGATTTCCGATTGCCGTCCTGATGCACGCACGGGACGGGCAAACCAGTGACTACCTGAACATGACCAATTCCCCCCGCCAGGGCACCGCGACCCTGGCCGTGCTGATCGATGCCGACAACGCGGCGCCCGCCATTGTCGAGGGCCTGCTGGCCGAGGTCGCCAAGTACGGCGTGGCCGCCGTCAAGCGCATCTATGGCGACTGGACCCGGCCCAACCTGGCCGGCTGGAAGGAGCGGCTGTTGTCGCACTCGATCCAGCCGATCCAGCAGTTCCGCTACACCGTGGGCAAGAACGCCACCGACAGCGCCATGATCATCGACGCCATGGACCTGCTGTACACCGGGCGCTTCGACGGCTTCTGCATCGTCTCCAGCGACAGCGACTTCACCCGGCTGGCCTCGCGCATCCGCGAGCAGGGGCTGACCGTCTATGGCTTCGGCGAACGCAAGACCCCCAAGCCCTTTGTCACCGCCTGCGACAAGTTCATCTACTCCGACGTGCTGCGCGCCGACGCGGATACGGAAGGGGCCGAAGGCGTCGACGGGGCTGCCGCGCCCACGCGCAAGCGCAGCACCGGCGAGCTGCGCCAGGACTCGCGCCTGGTGCGCCTGCTGCAGAGTGCGGCGCAGGCGGTGTCGGACGAGGACGGCTGGCTGACGCTGGGCAGCATGGGCAACCACATCGCCAAGCAGGCGCCGGAATTCGACTCGCGCAACTACGGGTACGGCAAGCTTTCGGAGCTGGTGCAGGCCACCGGCCTGTTCGAGGTCGAGACCCGCAACGGCGGCAACAACAAGACCATCTGGGTGCGCCTGAAGAAGCGCGCCAAGGGCGGTGGCGAGGGCGATGGCCGCGGCCAGCAGCAGTCGCAGCACCAGCCGCAACAGCAACAGCAGCAGCGTCCGGCGCCGCCTGAAGCACGCCGCCAGCCGGCACCGGCGCCCGTGCCCGCGGATCCGCCTGCGCCCGTCGTGGCCCAGCCAGAGGCGGCGCCCGAGCCGGTGCCAGTGCGCGAACCCGAGATCGAGCTTTCCGTCGTCGCCGCCGAAGTGGTCGAGCCGGAACCGATGGCCGAGCCAGTGGCGGAGGCAGCGCCGCAGGCTGAGTCCAAGGCCCGCCCCGCACGCAAGCGCGCCACGCGCCGCCCTGACGTGACGCTGAGCGAAACCCCGTGGCCAATCGACCAGTCGATCTTTGCCGCGCCGGGCACGACGGTGCTGTCGGCGCAGGTTGAAGCGCAGCCAGAGGCCCAGCACCAGCCGGAGGCAGCCGCTGCCGAGGCGGCGCCCGCCCGGGCACCGGCCAGGAAGACGCGCAAGCGCCCGGCCAAGAAAGCGGAGTGATGTGGCTGGCCGGCGCAATGCCGGCCTTACCCGCCAAAGAAAACGCCGGCTTCGCGCCGGCGTTTTCTTTGGCAGAGGTCCTTACCGCACCAGCTGGTTGATCTCGATGATCGGCATCAGCACTGCCAGCACGATCAGCAGCACCACCACGCCCATGGTCAGGATCAGCAGCGGCTCCAGCAGGCTGGTCAGGAACAGCGTGCGGCGTTCCAGTTCCTGCGCCTCGCCCTGCGCGGCGCGGTCCAGCATCACCGGCAGGTTGCCGGTGGCCTCGCCGGAGCGGATCAGGTGCACCAGCACCGGCGGGAACTGGTTCTGCGCCGCCAGCGCGCGCGCCAGCGAGGCGCCTTCGCGCACGCGCGTGTTGGCGTCTTCCACGTTGGCGCGCAGCGCCTCGTTGGTCAGCGTCTCGCCCGCCGCCTGCAGGCTGCGCAGGATCGGCACGCCGGCCGACACCAGGATCGCCAGCGTGCCGGCGAACCGCGCGGTGTTGTAGCCGCGGATCAGCTTGCCCAGCAGCGGCGCGGTCAGCAGCCAGCGGTGCCATTCCAGCCGCACCGCGGGCTGCTTCAGCACGCGGCGGATCGTGAACGCTGCCGCCGCCAGCACCGCCAGCGCTGCCCACCACCAATTCCGCACGAAGTCCGACAGCGCCAGCATGATGATGGTCAGCATCGGCAGCTTCTGCTTGGTATTGGCGAACACGCTCACCACCTGCGGCACCACGTACGACAGCAGGAAGATCACGATGGCGAACGCCACCACCGTGACGATGGCGGGGTAGGTGAAGGCCAGCCGGATCTTGGAGGTCAGGGTGTTGCGCGACTCGATATAGCCCGCCAGCCGCTCCAGCACCAGTCCCAGGTGGCCGGAGTGCTCGCCGGCCGAGACCAGCGCACGGTAGATGTCGGGGAAGTCGCGCGGATGCTGGGCCAGCGCCACCGACAGCGAGCTGCCGCCCATCACCTCGGCGCGGATGCCGGCCAGCAGCTCGTGCACATAGGCGCGCTCGGCCTGGTCGGCCAGTGCCCCCAGCGCCTCGTCCAGCGGCAGCCCGGCCACGATCAGGCTGGCCAGCTGGCGCGTGAACAGCGCCTGTTCCTGCGTCGACAGCTTGCGCGCAAACAGCTGGCTGCCGCTGCGCGGCGCCAGGCCGGCACCGGCGAGCGGGTCGACGGTCAGCGGTGTCAGCCCGCGCGCGCGCAGCTGCGAGCGCGCCTGGCGCGGGCTGTCGGCCTCGATCACGCCGCGGTCGGTCTTGCCGGCGGCGTCGGCGGCTTCATAGCGGAAGGCTGGCATCCGGGCGGCTCCGCTTTAGTCGCGCGTCACGCGCAGCACTTCCTCAAGCGAGGTCGCGCCGCTGTCGACCCAGCGCTGCGCGTCGCCGCGCATGGTGTGCATGCCGTGCGCCAGCGCCACCTGCTTGATCTCGGACTCCGGCGCCTGCCGGTGGATCATGGTGCGGATCTCGTCACCGACGGTCAGCAGCTCATAGACGCCCATGCGCCCCTGGTACCCGGACTGGCCGCATTTGTCGCAGCCCACCGGGTGCCACACGGTCTGCAGCGGCTTGCCCTGCGCGTGCAGCACCTCGGCCTCGGCGGCAGTGACCTCGATCACCTCCTCGCGCTTGCAGTGCTGGCACAGGCGGCGTACCAGCCGCTGCGCCAGCACCCCCAGCAGCGAAGACGACAGCAGGAACGGCTCGATCCCCATGTCGACCAGCCGCGTCACCGCCGAGGCCGAGTCGTTGGTGTGCAGCGTGGCCAGCACCAGGTGGCCGGTCAGCGAGGCCTGCACCGCGATCTGCGCGGTTTCCAGGTCGCGGATTTCGCCGATCATGACCACGTCCGGATCCTGGCGCAGGATCGCGCGCAGGGCCTTGCCGAAAGTCATGTCGATGCGCGCGTTGACCTGGGTCTGGCCGATGCCGTCCAGGTCGTACTCGATCGGGTCTTCCACCGTCATGATGTTGGTGGTGCGCGCATCCAGCCGCGACAGCGCCGCATACAGCGTGGTGGTCTTGCCCGAGCCGGTCGGCCCGGTCACCAGCACGATGCCGTGCGGCTGGCGGATCAGGTGGTCGAAGCCGCGCAGCGTGCCGGGCGCCATGCCCAGCTTGGCCAGGTCGAGCCGGCCCGCTTCCTTGTCCAGCAGGCGCAGCACCGCGCGCTCGCCATGGCCGGTGGGCAGGGTCGAGACCCGCACGTCGACCGGGCGCCCGCCCACGCGCAGCGTGATGCGGCCGTCCTGCGGCAGGCGTTTCTCGGCGATGTCGAGCTGCGCCATGATCTTGATGCGCGAGATCAGTGCGCCGTGCAGCGCCTTTTTCGGCCGCACCACATCGCGCAGCGTGCCGTCGACGCGGAAGCGCACCACCGACGACGACTCGAACGGCTCGATATGGATATCCGAGGCGCCTTCGCGCGCGGCCTGCGTCAGCAGCGCATTGATCATGCGGATGATCGGCGCGTCGTCCTCGGATTCAAGCAGGTCCTCCACCGCCGGGATGTCCTGCATCAGGCGCGACAGGTCGACCTCGCCCTCTACTTCTCCCACCACCTGCGCGGCGCTGCCGGCGTCCTGGCGGTTGTAGGCATCGGCCATGGCGCGCTCCAGCGCGTCGGGCTCCAGCACGCGCAGGCGCAGCGCGCCATGCACGCGCGCGACCTCGGCCAGCGCGGTCGGAGAGGTGGCGCGGGTCACCCAGACTTCCAGTCCGTCAGGGCGCTGGTGCGCGACCAGCAGCGGCGCCTCGCGCGCAAAGCCGTACGAGACCAGCCGCGCCGCCATCGGCGAGGGCGGCTCCAGGGTCTCGGCCGGCGCGCTGGCGCCGGCGGGCAGGGCAGTTTGGACTTCGCTGGCCATGTCGGGGCTTAGTTCTGGAGCGCAGACTCGCCGCGCGGGTTCAGCGGCTGGAGTGCGTTCGCCGGTGGTTGCGGCAGCTGCTGCGGTGCCGGCTGCATGGGCTGTGGCTGGCCCGGCACGCCGGGCTGCGGGGCATTCTGCGGAAGGGTCTGCTGCAGCGGCAGCGGGGCGGCAAGCGGACCGTTTGCACGCGGATCGACGAACGGCGTGGACGGGGCGTCGGCCGGCGGCAGCAACGGCGTGTTGGTATCACGCACCATGATGTTAGGCGAAACAAAGCCCTGCTGCTGCGCGCGCATATAGTCGTAGCGGTCCTGCGTCAGGCGGTCGGCGGCGCCGGCCGTGCGCATCACATAGGGGCGCAGGAACACCAGCAGGTTGGTCTTGGCGCGATTCTTGTTCTCGTAGCGGAACAGGCCGCCGATCCATGGGATGTCGCCCAGCAGCGGCACCTTCTGCACGCCGTCGCCGTACGAGTCCTCGATCAGGCCGCCCAGCACGATGATCTGGCCGTCGTCGACCAGCACATTGGTCTCGATCGAGCGCACATTGGTGGTCGGGCCCTGGATCAGGTTGGCGGTCGCCTGCACCACGTTCGACGATTCCTGGAAGATCTGCATCTTCACCAGCCCGCCGTCGGTGATCTGCGGTTTCACGCGCAGCGTGATGCCCACGTCCTTGCGGTCGAAGGTCTGGAACGGCGTGACCGAGGCCGCGCCGCCGGTCTGGGCATAGGAGCCGGTGGTGATCGGGATGTTCTGGCCGATCAGGATCTTGGCTTCCTCGTTCTCCAGCGTGATCAGGTTCGGCGTGGACAGCAGGTTGACGCTGCCGTTGGAGCCCAGCGCGCGCAACAGCGCGCCCAGCCCCATGGCCTTGTTGACGATGCCCAGGTTGAGGCCGCCGATGTCCTGCACCAGCCCCTGCGCCGCGGCGATGCCGGCGGTGCGGTTGCTGTCGGCCAGCGCCCCGGCCAGGGTCAGGTTCAGGATGTTCTGTCCGCCGGTGCCGAAGTTGGTGCCGGCAAAGACGTTGTTGTTGCCGCCCGGCGAGCTGATCAGGCCCTGCCACTGGATGCCGAGCTCGCTGGCCTGCGTGGAGGTCACCTCGACGATCATCGATTCGATGTAGACCTGCGCGCGGCGCGCGTCGAGGTCGTCGATGACGCCGCGCAGGTTGCGGTAGACCGGTTCGCTGGCGGTGATGATGAGCGAGTTGGTGGACGGGTCGGCCTGGATGATGCCGCCGGTGGTCGGCTGGGTGCTGGTGCCGAACGACGCGGCGAAGGCCGAGTTGCCATAGGCGCCGCTCGTGCCTCCGGATGCGCCGGTGCCGCCGCGCATGCTGGCCTGGGTGCCGGTGGCGCCGCCGGTGAACTGCCCGCCGGCAGGCGTCGAGACATTGGTCATGCCCGCCGCGCCGCCGATGCCGCCGGCCTGCCCGCCGGGCTGGGTGGCGCTGGCGAAGCTGCTGTCGGCGGCGACGATGGCGCGCAGCGTGGCCGCCAGCTTGACCGCATCGGCGTTCTTCAGCGGCACTACCCAGATATTGCCCGGGCGTGCATAGGGCTGGTCGAGCTTCTCGATCAGGTGGCGCGCCTGCTGCAGGCGCGCGCGGCTGGTGGCGCGGATCATCAGCGAATTGCTGCGCGGCTCCGCCACCACCGAGGTGCGCAGGCTGGCATCGGCTCCCGGGGCGCAGCCGCCGGCGGCCCCCGCGGCGGCGGGGTCGAGCAGCTTTTGCAGCACCGCCGCGGTATCGCTGGCCAGCGCGTGCTTGAGCGGCACCAGCTCGACCTCGCCCGAGGCCGGCGCATCGACCGCGGCGATGATGCGCGCCAGCCGGCGCAGGTTGTCGGCGTAGTCGGTGATGACCAGCGTGTTGTTGGCCGGGTAGGCGGTGATGGTGTTGTTCGGCGCGATCATCGGCCGCAGCACCGGCACCAGGTTGTTGGCCGATTCATAGTTCAGCCGGAACACCTGCGTCACCACCTGGTCGCCGCGGCTGGGGCTGGCGCCGATCACCGTGGGCGAGCCCTGCAGCTTGGCGTCGGCCTCGGGCACGACCTTGGTGAAGCCGTTGCTCTCGACCATGGCATAGCCCTGCATGCGCAGCACCGAACCCAGCGTCTGCAGCGCCTGCGCGCGCGAGACCGGCTGCTCGGTGACCAGGTTGACCGTGCCCTTCACGCGCGGGTCGATCACGAAGTTCTTGCCGGTGGCCTGGCCGACCGCCTTGATCACCGAATCCAGGTCGGCGTTGACGAAGTTCAGCACCACCTGGTCGCGGTTGGACGGCGTGATGTCGGGCGGCGCGGGCGGGGTGCCGGTGCGCGCGCCGGACTGGGCCCACAACGGCGCGGGCGCCAGCAGCGAGAGCCCGCACAGCAGGGCCACGGCGCGGGCGCAGGCGGTATGGAAAACAGGTCGGATGGCGTGGGTTTTCATAGTCATTTCCGGGCGCTCCTGGATTGGCCTGGCATCAGAAGCGCAGCCTTGTCACATGGTTGTCTCGTCGTCCCAGCAGGCTCAGCAGGCTGGTCAGTTGGGTTGCCGCTTCGGGCTCGGCGTGCGCGGTGCCCTCGAAGCGCGCCTGCCGCCCCAGCGTGCCGCTGCCCTCCAGGTGCAGCGCCCCGGCGATGGTGCTCAGCTGCAGCTTGCCGCCAGCCTCGCCGGTCCAGTCGAGCTCGGCGCGGTAGCTGCCCAGCGGGCGCAGCCGGCTCACGGCCGACGACACCTGTTCGATGCGCAGCGTCATATGGCCGCTCATGCCCTGGCCCGAAAAGCGGCCCTGCAGCGTGGACCAGTCCACGCGCATCAGGCCGTCCGGGCGCAGCGTATTGAACGGCGCGCCGATGCCTTCGAGCAGCGCCGCGGGCAGCCGCATGGCGCCTGCCTGCGCGCTCCAGCCGCCGGGTGTCACGGTGATGGCGACCGGCGCGGCCATGGCCTCGGAGTGGCTCACCACCAGGCGCGCGCTGCCGCCCAGCAGCGGCCAGAACGCCAGCGTCCATTGCAGCCGGCCCGGCAGCACGGTCGCGGTCTGGCTGCCGGCGCCGGCCGACAGCGCCAGCGTGGCGCTGCCATGCCAGAGCGAGCCGCTGGCATCGGCGAGCAGTACCCGTCCCTGCGTCTGCGTGGCCACGCGCGCGGCGATCCATGCCGCCGGCAGCATCGCCACCACGGTCACCGCGGCGCTCGCCAGGCCAAGCCCCAGCCAGCGCAGACGCCGCCATGCGGCCGGCTGGCGCAGCTTGCGGCGCGGCAGGCGCAGCGTTTCCAGCCGTACCATCAGCTGCGGCCGCCCGGACCCTGCAGGGTCGCGCTGACGTTCACCAGCGCCGTGGCGCCGACATAGACGATACGGGCGTCGATCACCTTCATGCGCTGCTGCTGGCGCACGTCCTGCAGCCAGCCGCTGACCGCGCCGAACGGCACCTTGTCCAGCTGCACCTGCACGCTGTTGTCGGCGCCGGCGGCCAGCCGGGTCGCCTTCAGGCCGTGCTGGCCCAGGCTGTCCTGCAGCGCCTGCGTGAGCGCGTCACCGCGCAGCGACGGCGCCGGCGTGGCCTTCAGGCCGCGGGCTTCCTGAGCCAGGGATTCCATTTCGGCCAGGTCGGCGCGCAGCTTGGGCAGGTTGCGCGCCAGGCGCTCGCGGCCGTCGGCGGCTGGCTCCCACAGCACCAGGTACCCGATCACCAGCGCCAGCAGGGCGCCGCCGCCGGCCAGGATGGCCTGTTCGCGCGGGTTGCGCGCCAACCAGAAGGCGTTGAAGCGCTCCTGCCACGCCTGCGGCACGGACGGGCGTAGCCGCGCCAGGCGCGTGCGCAGCGCAGAGGTCGCGCCTGGCCGGCTGGCGCGTGGCGTCTGGCTTCGGGCTGTGTCTTTCATCGGATTCATGCTTGCTGGTGGGCCCGCTTACAGGCCGGGCCTGACGGTCCAGCGCGAGCCGGGCGTCACCGGGGTGCCTGCGCTGCGGCTGGTACTGCCAGCGGCACCTCCGGTCTTGTCTTCTTCCATCTGCAGCCCGGCCTGGCGCGCGGCGCTGCGCAGTCCGGCCGTGTCCGTGCCCGGCTTGAGCGTCACCACCAGCATGCGGCCGCGGTACTCCAGCGCCTGCAGCGCGTCGGGCGGCAGCCTGCGCGCGGCCTGGGCAAAGCGGTCGGCCAGCGGCAGGAAGTCTTCCGGTGTGCTGCGGCCGCTGGCGGTGCGCAGCTGCTCGACCTGCCGCCGCATCTGCAGCGGCGCGTCGAGCACGGTCTGGATCTGCGGGAAGGCGCCGCGCAGCGCCTGCAGCTGCGCGGCTTCCAGCCGCTGCTGCTCGCGCCGCAGCAGCAGCCAGTGCGTGTTCATGCCAATGACCTGCACCAGCACGATGCCCGCCAGCAATGCCAGCGGCAAGCGCCATGCCACCAAATTCCAGCGGTCGGCCCGGCCCTGCGCGAATTCAAACTGCGCCAGGTCCAGCGCCGGCTCGCGCAGGAATTCCTGCGCGCCTTCTATCCACAGGTGCCAGCTGGCGCGGGCAGCCTGGCGCAGATCGGGTACCGGCGCCGCGGCGGCAGCGTCGGCATCGGCATACCAGGTGCCGGCGGGCGCAAGCGCCTGCCACGCGGCCAGGGCATCGTCGCCCAGCAGCAACCCGTAGCCGGCGTGTGCGCCGGTGCGCACGGTCAGTTGCCACTGGCGCGCGGCGTCGGAGCCGGTGCCGGGCAGCTCGCCGCCTAACTCATCGCCCAACTCGGCGCTCCGGGCCAGGGCGCTGGCGGCGGCTTCGACCACCAGCGCGGCCGCCGGCGCCGGCGCGTCGGCGCTCGCCAGTGACGGCTCGGTGCTGGCTTCGGCGGCGGAAGCCAGCGGCACGCACAGCTGCGCGGCCAGCACATGGCGGCGCCGGTGGCGGTGTTCGGCAAAGGCGTCGAGCACGGCGCGCAGCCAGGCGCGGTCGGCCACCATCAGCAGCCGCTGGCGCGGTCCGCGCGCGGCGCTGCCGTCGAGGGCAGGGCCCACGCCGATATGGCACGGCTGCGCCTCGGTCGCGAGCGCGTCCTCGACCAGGTTGGGCAGCGCCTGTTTCAAACGGGCGGGCGGCAGCGGCGGCACGCTGGCGGTGGTCAGCAGTACGTCGCTGGCGGCGAGGATCAGCACCAGGCGCTCGGCCGCGGGCAGGTCAGCAATACGGGCGTGGCCTTCGCGCAACACTTCCGGCGTCGCACGGGCCTGGCCACGCCGCGCCGTATCGGCCGTGGCAGTGCGCACCAGCGCGAACGGCAGGGTGCCGAACTGCCACGGTTGCGGCTGGTCATGCGGCCGGTGTGGCAGGCGGACGTACAGGGTGGTGCTCAAGGTTTCCTTGCTTTGGCGTCAATGGAACGGCTCGGGCAGGCGCATGGCCGGTTGGGATGCGCCCTGGATCGCCCCGGAGTCGGAAACATGCCGGGGTGCGGGGACGCCGGCGGGCGGCCAGGAAGGCCGGACGGCGGCGGGTAGGCTGGTGCCACGCTCGCGCCAGCGCCGCAGCATACCTTGCCTGTGTGACTAAACCGCGTCAATACCATTCTCCCCGGTTGCCTGCGCGTGCAAATTCGGCCTGTCGCCTGGCCTGGTGGGCGCCGCCTAGCGCAGGTCCGGCAGCCGGTCCGCATCCTGGATCCAGACCACGCGGGTGGTGTTGGCCGTACCCAGCGGCTCGCCGCGGAAGACCAGCGACACCTGCAGCCGGGTGGCGCGCTCGTGCCGCACCAGTCCGTAGACCAGGAAGTAGTGCGTGCGCACGTCGAGCAGGTTGCCGAGGTTGGCGGCATCCGCCTGCGGCGCCACCGCGGCCAGCTGGGTCTGCAGGTTGCCCAGGTTGTTGAAGTAGGCGCGGTCGCGCTGGCGCACCAGTTCGCGCGCGCGCTCCAGCGGTAGCTTGTTGATGACCGCGGCCAGCACCTCGGCCTCGGCGGTGTTGGCGTTGACCGGCGTGCGCTCGGGCAGCACGGTGACAAAGGGCTCCAGCACCGCCACCATCTCCGGCGTGTAGCCGGGCAGCGCCATCAGCCCCTGCACGCTGTCCAGCGGGCGCGGCGCCGGCTGCCCGCTGGCATCGCCGCCCTGCGCGGCCTGCAGCATGTAGCGCGCCGTGGTCTCGGCCAGCTCCGGGTTCAGGCCGACCGTCTGCAGCAGGCGGCGGTATGCGGCCAGCGCCGCCGGGTCGACCGAGGCCGCGCGGCCTGGCTGGCCGTCTGCGCCGCCAGTGGCGGTCCATATCACCAGGTTGGCCAGGTTCAGGCGCGCCTGCGCATCCAGGATGCGGCCCGACAGGAACGAGGTCTCTCCCGCGACGTCGGTGCGCAGTGCCGCGCCGAGGAAGTCCGACAGCCGTGTCTCGGCGATCGGCACCGCCCACGGCTCGCCCAGTTCGTCGACGTTGGTGCGGCGCTGGTCGTCGCGCAGGATCAGCCGCGCCCAGTCCACGGCGGCGCGCTCGATCCAGGTGGCCTGGGCCAGCAGCCGCTGGTTCTCGATGGCGCGGATCTGCACCTGCTGGCGCCACAGCATGCCGGACACCACCACCACGGCCAGCGTCACAATCAGCAGCGCGGTGACCACGGCCGCGCCGCGCTGGCGGCGGCGCAACGGCGCCAGGCGAGGCGGGCGGCTGGCTTGCCTCATAGCCCGGTCATGCAGATCTTCTGGAACTGCCGCGGCGCATCGCCGTCGCCCATGCGGGCGAAGATGGTCAGTTCCACCGCGCGCACCGCGGTGTTGGGCAGCGCGGCGCCGGGCGCGGAGGCGGCCACGGCGCTGGCGGCGTTGCCTGTGAACAGCACGTTGCGGATGCGCCCGCTGTCGGCCTGCCAGCCGGCGGGCTCCACCCATGCGCGCGTGCTGATGCCGTCCACGTCGGCCAGCACGCGCCGCACCTGCGCGGTGTTGCCGCCGCCCTGGCGCAGCGCCAGCAGGGCCGACTGCAGGCCGGCGCGGCTGTTCACCGGCGGCGCGGCCACGCGCACCAGGGTATTGCCGTCGAGCTGGTATGACAGCGCCTGCCAGGTCGGCGGCTGGCCTTCGTCGCGGCGGTCGCGCACCAGCAGCAGCCGGTTCTGGCCGATCTCGACCGGGCTGGCCTGCAGCAGCGTGGGGTTGGCCAGGTGCTCGCAGTCGGCCTGGAGCTGGCCGTAGAGCACCTTCAGCGCGTCCAGGCGCGCATCGTGGTCGGTGAGGCGCTCGCGGCTGCGCGTCAGGCTGTCCAGCGCGCGCCAGCCGATCACCGCCATCACCGCCAGCAGCGTGATGGCGACCAGCATCTCCAGCAGCGTGAAGCCGCCGGGCTGGCGCGGGCGGCGGCGCTCAGAGCACGTTGCGGGTTTCATTGGGGACTATGGTGACCAGCCATGCCAGGCGTACGGATTTGTCCGTGGCGGACGGGTAGACCGCGATCTCGACGCGGCGGAAAACGGGATTGGGCGTGCCCGAGACGGATTGCTCGCAATACAGCGGCGTGCCGCCCTGCGGGCAGGCATAGCCGCTGACGCCGGGCTCGGGCCAGGTCTTGGCCAGGCGCAGCGCGGCCAGGTGGTTCTCGGCGCTCCACTCGGCCAGCATGCGCGCCTGCAGCGAAGCGCTGGCATCGACCATCGAGCCCATCGCGCGCATCGCCGCGGTCAGCGCGACTGCCAGGATGGTCAGCGCCACCAGCACTTCGATCAGCGTGAAGCCGGTGCGGCGCCCGCGCCGGGCCGGGCGGGGCAAAGCGCGAGGGCAGGGTTTCATGGCGTGCTGGCGAAATAGCGGCCGCTGCCGTCGCCGGCAACGTCCACGCGGATATCGCCGCGCACCAGGATCAGCCGCTGCGGGGCATCGATCAGCTCGCGCCCGAAGATGAGCCGGGGCGGGCTGCTGGTGCCGGTGCTGCGGCCCCCTTCGGCGACGATGACCTGGTCCAGCGCCAGGCGCCAGTGGCCCGGGGCAAACACGTCGGTACGCATGGGGATCCAGCCGTTGGGGGTCGATTCCAGGAAGCGCCAGCCGCTGGCATCGCCCTCCCAGGCGAGCGGGCGGGCGCCAAGCTGCGCCTCTTCCTGCGCCAGCTCGAACAGCCGCGCGATGCGCTGGCCGTCGTCGAGCACGCGGCTCCGTTCATTGGGCGAGGCGTTGACCGCCACCAGCGAGATCACGATGCCGGCGATCACCATGACCACCAGCAGCTCGAGCAGCGTAAAGCCGCGGCGCCGGGGGCCGGGCGCGCGGCGGCGCGGCGCCGTGGTCATGGTTGCAGGGGGCGGCGGCGGGGCTGCGCTTATTCCCAGTTGCCGATGTCGGCGTCGTTGCCGTTGCCGCCGGCCTGGCCGTCGGCGCCGAAGCTGAACACGTCGATCTCGCCGCGCACGCCCGGGTTCAGGTACTGGTACGGATGGCCCCAGGGATCCTTGGGCAGCTTTTCCAGGTAGCCGCCGCCCTTCCAGTTGTTGGGCACGGGCTCGGTGGTGGGCTTGGCCACCAGCGCGGCCAGGCCCTGTTCGGTGGTGGGGTAGCGGCTGTTGTCCAGGCGATACAGCTTGAGCGCCTGCATGACCGACGAGATGTCCTGGCGCGCGGCCACGATGCGGGCCTCGTCCGGACGGCTCATGATCTTGGGCACCACCAGCGCCGCCAGCACGCCAAGGATCACGATCACGACCATGATCTCGATCAGGGTGAAGCCGCGCGCACGGCGGGCACGCACGGAACGGGCGGGGCTGGCAATCTGGGGAGTGAATCTGCGCATCGTCGGTGGACCTCTTGGCTTGAATGGCTGGGCCCGCACCAGTGAGGAGGCGGCGGGCCGGGTTCGCCAGTCAGTATAACCGGCGCCACATGACTGTTTTATGGGCGGCCCCTTCGGCACCTCGGCAAAGTCTGATCCGGATCACAGCTCCTGGGAACGTGCATTCGGCAGCCAAATAACTTGCATCCTGGATGCATCTTTTTTAAGATGGCGTCACGATGCAACTGACCCGCTTTTCCGACTATGCGTTGCGCCTGCTGATGTACGTCGCCCGTGGCGACGGCAGCCGGCCGATCACCATTGCCGAGGTGGGGCAGCAGTTCGGCATCTCGCACAACCACCTCGTCAAGGTGGCGGCGCGGCTGTCGAAGCTGGGCTGGATCAGCGCCACGCGCGGCCGCCACGGCGGCCTGCAGCTGGGGCCCGGCGCGGAGCGGCTGACCATCGGCACCATCCTGCGCGAGCTGGAAGGGCACAAGGCGGTGATCGACTGCGACAACCCGCCCTGTGCGCTGAACGGCAACTGCCGCCTGAAGCGCGCGCTGGACGTGGCCGAGCAGGCTTTCTACGTTGCCCTAGACGACGTCACGCTGGCCGATGTCACCGGCAGCCAGACGGCCGAGTCGATCATCCGCCTGCATCGCGATTTCCTGAACCGGCGTTCGGCCTGAGCGGATCCTGTCCGCGCGGGCCGGCGAGAGCCGGTTTTATTTTGAGCAAAAACATGCATTTAATTTGCATGATTTAGAACGGAGTGTTTCCTGATGCTGTCCGCCGCTTCCCGCCCCTATATCGATGCAAGCGTCCCCGTGCTGCGCGAGCACGGCCTGGCCATCACCACGCATTTCTACCGCGAGATGTTCGCGGACCGGCCCGAGCTGACGCAGATTTTCAACATGGGCAACCAGGCCAACGGCAGCCAGCAGCAGTCGCTGGCTTCGGCCGTGTTCGCCTATGCGGCCAATATCGATAACGCGGCGGCGCTTGGGCCGGTGCTCGAGCGCATCGTCCACAAGCATGCGGCCGTAGGCCTGACGCCTTCGCACTACCCGATCGTCGGCCGCCACCTGCTGGGCGCCATCTCCGCGGTGCTGGGCGAGGCCGCCACGCCGCCGCTGCTGGCCGCCTGGGACGAGGCCTACTGGTTGCTGGCCGGCGAGCTGATCGCCGCCGAGGCGCGCCTGTACCAGCGCACCGGCGTGGCCGCCGGCGAGCTGACGCCGGTGCGCGTGGTGCGGCGCGAGGCGCAGGGCGACCAGGTGGTGGCGCTGACTCTGGCTGCCGCCGACGGCCAGCCGCTGCGTGCGTTCCGCCCAGGCCAGTACATCAGCGTCGAGGCGCGCCTGGACGATGGCCAGCGCCAGCTGCGCCAGTATTCGCTGTCGGCCGAAAGCGGGCTGCCGACCTGGCGCATCTCGGTCAAGCGCGAGGCGGGTGACCGCAGCACCCCGGCCGGCGCCGTGTCCAACTGGCTGCACGCCAATGCCCAGGAGGGCACTGAACTCAAGGTGAGCGCGCCGTTCGGCGAGTTCACGCCGGCGCTCGACGGCCGCCGTCCGCTGGTGCTGCTGTCGGCCGGCATCGGCATCACGCCGATGCTGTCGGTGCTGCGCACGCTGGCCGCGCAGCGCTCGCAGCGCTCGCAGCGCCAGGTGCTGTTTGCCCATGCCGCGCGCGACGGCCGCCATCACGCCCATCGCGCCGACCTGCAATGGGCGCGCGAGCGCCTGCCGCAGCTGGCCACGCACATCAGCTATGAAACCCCGCAAGCGGGCGATGTCGCCGGTCGCGACTACGACCACGCCGGCACCATGCCGGTGGCCGAACTGCTGCGCCAGCCTGACCTGCAGCGCTTTGTCGACGGCAGCTTTTACCTGTGCGGACCGCTCGGCTTCATGCAGGCGCAGCGCCATGCGCTGGTCAGCGCAGGCGTGCCGGTGGCGCATATCGAGCGCGAGGTGTTCGGGCCGGACCTGCTCGACGACCTGCTCTAAGGGTCGGCGGCGCGGCACCGGCACGGCAGACAGTGTCATGGGGCTCTGGTAGGCTTGGCGCGTCCGCGCTCACGCGCCATTGCCCGCCCTGTGGGCATCCAGGGTCCCGATCCCATGCAACTGTCCCTCCGGCCTTCGCTCCGTTTCGATGCCTCCGCGCCCTGGCTGCCGCGCCTGGCCAGCCTGGTGCTGTTTATCGCGCTGTGTGCGCTCGCCACCCACTGGGTGCTGGCCTTCAGCGCGATGCGTACCATCCCGGTGCCGCAGAGCGCGCGCGTGGCCCAGACCGAGGCGGTCGAGACCGGCGCGGTCGCGACGCTGTTCGGCGGCTCGGCGCAGGGCGGCCCGCGCGACGTGCAGCTGATCGGCGTGGTGGCCGAGGTGGATGGCGGTGCGGGCGCGGCAATCGTGTCGATCGATGGCGGCCCGCCCAAGGCGGTGCGCGCCGGCGCCGAGCTGTCGCCGCAGATCCGGCTGGCGGAGATCCGCCAGCGTGCGGTGGTGATCGAGCGCAGCGGCGTGCGCCAGGAAATCGTGCTGCCGCTGCAGGCCGGTGCCGCGCGCGGCGCACCGGCAGCGGCCGGTGCCTTGCCCACGCCGCCCGCCGGCGCCGCGGCACCGATGGCAACGCCGATGCCGCCCCCGGCGCCGGTAGTGAGCCAGCCCGCCGCACCGGCCCAGCAGCCGCAAGGCCAGGCGCCAGCACAACAGGCCCAGCCCGCCCAACCGCAGCCGCAACCGGTCGATCCGCGCCAGTACCAGCCGGCGATGGCGCCGCAGGCGGCCGGCGAAGGCCAACTGGCGCCGAAGGACTGATTCCGGGCGCCAAATATTCGCGCTTGCTTGCGTTCCCTTACGGCGCGCGGGCCTTTCTGTGAGCCCGGTAACATCGTATTAAAAGCGCCAACTTCCCCGCATCGTCTGCGTTCTAATCCGTACATGCCAAACGTGATGAAAAGGAGCAAGACATGCAACGCAATCACAAGCCGCAGATCCTGAAGCAGTTCCTGGCCGCATCGGCCGCCCTCCTGGTCGCCGGTGGCGCATTTGCCCAGGCCAGCGCCCCCGCACCATCCGCTGCGCCAGCCGCCAAGCCCGGCATGGGTCACCATCACCACCACGGTGGCGGCATGTGGATGAAGGCAATCGATACCGACGGCGATGGCGCGATCTCCAAGGCGGAAGCCGACGCCTGGTTCAACAAGCTCGACACCAACCGCGACGGCAAGATCGACAAGGCCGAGATGGACGCGCACCGCAAGGCCACCATGGCCGAGCGCCATGCGCGCATGCAGGCAGCCTTTGACGAGAAGTTCAAGACTGCCGACAAGAACGGCGACGGCGCGCTGACCAAGGCTGAGGCCAACGCCGGCCTGCCGCGCCTGGCCAAGCGCTTCGACCAGCTCGACGCCAACCGCGATGGCAAGCTGACCCGCGACGAAATCCGCGCCGGCATGGAAAAGATGCACCGCGACCATTCGCACCGCGGCCCGCGTGGCCAGGCGGCACCGGGCAGCCAGCCGGCGCCCGCGGCACCGGGCGCCCCGTCCACCAGCGGCGGCTGACCGGCCCGGGCAGGGCCGCACCAGCGGACCTTGCCAGGTCTCACCAAGCGCGCGAGCCTCAGGGTTCGCGCGCTTTTTCTTTGCGTGTTCGCCTTGTGCGTGCACTGGGAAGAATCTGACCTCGCCCGCAAACGCCCGTAGAATGCCGCTTCCCTGTTCGCCGGGCTTGGCACCATCCTTGCCTGCTTCCGGCCGGTGGGGCGCGGCCGCGATTTGCGGTGGCGCCACCCCACAGGTCTGCCCAGCCCGACCGGCTGCCGCGCGAGTGACCGATAAGGCTGCCAGCTCATCAGAATCGGCCCTGAATCGGACGTAATTTCACAAAAAATTGCGTACTTGTGCACGGCTTGCTAAATTTGCGCAAAAAAATTGCCAATAAACATATTGCGGAGCAACAATATCGTGAGCAAGGTGGAGTTGGACAAGATCGACCGGAAGATCCTGGAAGTGCTGCAGACCAACGGCCGGTTGACCAACCTGGAGGTGGCCGAGCGCGTCAACCTGTCGCCCAGCCCCTGCCTGCGCCGCATCCGGCGGCTGGAGGAGATCGGCGTGATCCGGCAGTACGCAGCGCTGCTGGAGCCCAACAAGATCGGACTTGGCCTGCTGGCCTATATCAATGTCCGGCTGGAAAAGCATGGCGGCGCGCCCAAGGGCAAGGCTCCGCTGGACCTGTTCCGCGCCTCGATCGCGGTCTGGCCGGAGGTAGCCGCGTGCCACGCCATGACCGGCGAGATGGACCTGCTGCTCAAGGTCTACGTGGAAGACATGGAACACTTCGCGCGCTTCATGCAGGAGCAGTTGCTGGCGCACCCGTCGGTGATCGACGTGCGCTCCAGCTTTGCGCTGGAAAGCATCAAGGACACCACGGCGCTGCCGGTGGGCGGCGCGGCTTGATGCGGCAAACCTGAGGCTGCAAACAAGAACGGCGCATCGTTACGATGCGCCGTTGGCGTGGAACCCGCATCAAGCGGGCCCGGGGGAGTTCAGCGGACTCAGGCAGTGTGCTTCTGCGGCACCATGGTGCGCCAGAAGCGCAGCCCGAAGCGGCGCGCGTCGCGCAGGTTGCGGCGCACCGCGTAGTCCAGGTCGGCGAGCTGCTCGTCCAGCGCTTCGGTCAGGCGGCTGGCGGTATCGGCCGGCGGCAGTTCCAGGTAGGCATCGGCCTCGCCGTAGGCGTACTGGACCTTCATGCCGGCCTTCTTGGCAATGTGCATCATCGCTGCGTTGCGCGACAGGCAGTGCATGTACAGCGTGCGCACATTGGTATTGCGGCCATGGATCGCGGCACGCTCGAACAGCGCGCTGCCGATGCCGCGCCCGCGGGCGCTGCCCGACACCGACACGCCGAACTCCGCCACGCGGCCCTGGGCGTTGTCGCGCAGGTTGGCGAAGTGGCCCACGCCGATCAGTTCGAGCTTGTCGTCGTAGACGCCGAACACGCTGTCATGGTCGAAGTCGATGCTGTCGACATAGGCTTCGATCACGTGGTCGCCCACGGACTGGCCAAAACGGAGCAGGCGATCCTCCTCGCCCAGGGCGAGGAAATGCTTCAGCAGGCGCGAGCGGTGGTGGGCCGCCAGCTCGCGCACCAGTACGGTGGCGCGGTGGGTGGCCTGTGCGGCTTCGGCTGCCTTGCGCAGATCTTCGTCGGTCAGTGCGCCGACGGCCTTGCTCAGTTCGAGCGGGTTCACGATTATTTCCTTCCTAGTGCAGTCACAGATAAAAATAGCACTGCGTTGGTGTTCCGCCAGGCACTTTTCCCTGGCTCGGCGCAAGACTCGGGGGAAACACCATCTTGATGCGGCGCCAAAAGTATTGTAGTGGAATTGTCAGTTCGGCGTAAGCTTCCCGCATCGCAGCAGGCCGCCGTCTCACCATAGCATCAATAAAAATCGAATAAAATCAACAGCTTGAAAAAATGTGATGAATTGTTGCGTGGTGCCGGATGTGGATTTGGTGCAACGCCGCAATCCCGCGTTCTCCCGCATGTCCGTCTGACTTCCCCTTGCCTAGCCGATCGCCTTTGATGACCGAGCCCCCAATCGTTGTGATCTACGCGCACCCCACGCCCAGCCGTTCGCGCGTCAACCGTCCGCTGGCCGATGCCTTGGCCGCGCTGCCGCAGGTACAGGTACGCGATCTCTACGGCAGCTATGTCGACTATGACATCGACGTCGTCGCCGAGCAGCGCGTGCTGTCGGTCTCCGACACCATCGTGCTGCAGTTCCCGGTGCGCTGGTACAGCGTGCCGGCGCTGCTCAAGCTGTGGCTCGACGAGGTACTGGAGCCAGGCTGGGCCTATGGCCCCGGCGGCACCGCGCTGCGTGGCAAGTCCTTGCTGGCGGTGGTGAGCACCGGCGGCACCGCCGATTCCTACGGGCCGGACGGCACCCATGGCCACCCGATCGGGGACTTCCTGCTGCCGCTGGAACAGACCGCTTTGCTGTGCGGCATGAGCTGGCTGCCGCCGGTGGTGCTGCACGACGCCAACAATGCCGATGCCCAGGCACTGGCCGAGCATATCGCCCACGTCTGCGGGCGGCTGGGCACCGGCGCCGCGCCGGCGGGGGGGCAGGCATGAACCAGCACGACTTCCTGATAGCGCTGCTGGTGTTCCTGGTGGCGGCGGTGGTGGCGGTGCCGCTGGCGCGGCGCAGTGGCCTGGGCGCGGTGCTGGGCTACCTGCTGGCGGGGGCGGCGATCGGGCCGTTTGCGTTGCGCCTGGTGACCAATGTCGAATCGATCCTGCATTTTTCCGAGTTCGGCGTGGTGCTGATGATGTTCGTCATCGGCCTGGAGCTGGAGCCGCGCAAGCTGTGGGCGCTGCGCCGGAGCATCTTTGGCTACGGCGGCGCGCAGCTGGCTGCGTGCGCGCTGGTGATCGGCGCGGCGGCGGCGCTGGCGGGTGCGCCGTGGCAGGTGGCGCTGGTGGCGGGCCTGGGACTGGCGTTGTCGTCCACCGCGATCGCGCTGGCGACACTGACCGAGCGCAATCTCTTCGGCACGCCGGCGGGGGCGGCCAGCTTCGGCATCCTGCTGTTCCAGGACATCGCCGCGATCCCGATGATCGCGCTGTTGCCGCTGCTGGCCACGCAGGGCGCCGCAGGCGCGGGTTCGGGCGCGGCCGGCTGGCTGGCGGCGGGCAAGGCGGTGGCGGTGATCGGTGCGGTGGTGGTCGGGGGCCGCTACCTGGTGCGCCCGGCGCTGCGCTTTATCGCCCGCACCGACATGCGCGAGATGTTCACGGCGTTTGCGCTGCTGCTGGTGGTGGGCATTGCGTTGATGATGGACGCGGTGGGCTTGTCGATGGCGCTGGGCACCTTCGTGGCCGGCGTGCTGCTGGCCGATTCGGAATACCGCCATGCGCTCGAGGCCGACCTGGAGCCGTTCAAGGGCCTGCTGCTGGGCCTGTTCTTCATGGCTGTCGGCATGTCGATCGACTTTGCCGTGCTGGCACACTCGCCCTGGCTGGTGCTGGGTCTGGTGGCCGCCTTCGTGGTTGCCAAGACCGCGGTGCTGGCGCTGCTGGCGCGGCATTTCGCCATCGCCCGCGGGCAGCGGCTGCTGTTTGCGCTGCTGATCTCGCAGGGCGGTGAGTTCGCTTTCGTGGTGTTCGGCGTGGCCGGCACCGCCGGCCTGCTGCCGCGCGAGACCGAGGCCCTGCTGGTGCTGGTGGTGGCGCTGTCGATGGTGGCCACGCCCTTGCTGCTGCTGGCCTATGACCGGCTGGTGGCGCCGCGCCTGGGCAGCGGCAAGGCCCGCCCGGACGAGGCCATCACGCCGCAGCACAATCCGGTGCTGATCGCCGGCTTCGGGCGCTTCGGCCAGATCGTCGGCCGCCTGCTGTACACGCAGGGTGTGGGCGTGACGGTGCTGGACCACGACCCCGACCAGATCGAGTTCCTGCGCCAGTACGGCTTCAAGGTCTTCTATGGCGACGCCACCCGGCTGGACCTGCTGGAGGCCGCGGGCATTGCCGACGCGCGCATCCTGGTGGTCGCCATCGACGGCATGGACGAAAGCCTGGAACTGATCGACCGCGTGCGCCAGCGCTTTCCGGAGCTGCAGATCTACGCCCGGGCGCGCCATGTGTCACATATCTACCAGCTCAAGGACCGCGGCGTGCACCTGTTCGAGCGCGAGATGTTCGAGGGCTCGCTGATGCTGGGCCGCCGCGTGCTGGAGGGGCTGGGTTTCGATCCGGCCGAGGCCCGCAACGTGGCACTGCGTTTCCGGCGCCACAACATCCAGGCGATCGACCGCTTCTATCCGCACTACACCGACCAGAAGAAGCTGGTCTCGCTGGCGCGCCAGGCGCGCGACGAACTGGAAGAGATGTTCCGCCAGGACCGCGAGCAGCGGCGCCAGCGCGAAGAGGCCGAGTGGATGTGAGCGGCAGGGCGGCGGGCCGGCGCCGCGTCAGCGCGCGGCCGCGGCCCGGCCGGGCAGGCCGCCTTCGAGCAGGTCGACCACCATCTCGGCAAACGCTGCATAGGACAACCGGCCGCCCGGCTTGAGCCAGGTGAAGGTCCAGTTGATCATGCCGAAGATGGTCATGGTCAGCGCAGTCTGGTTCTCGCGCGTGACGCGCTCCGGGTAGGCCCGGCGCAGCAGGCGCGAGAACGCCGCGACCACGTCGCGCTCGCGGCCCAGGATCAGGTCGCGCTGGGTCTCGGCCAGGAACTTGACGTCGTTGATCAGCGCGATATGGCGCGTCTGCGAGGTCTCGTACTCGGCCAGGAAGGCGCGGATCAGGTTGCCGAAGGCTTCCTTGTCGGTGCGCGCGTGGCGCTCGGCGTCGGCCTCCACTTCAGTGACGAGCAGCATCAGCCGGCGCGTGTAGCGGTCCAGCAGGTCGAACAGGATCGCTTCCTTGCTCTCGTAATAGTGGTACAGCCGCGCCTTGGAGGTGCCGCAGGCGGCGGCCAGGTCGGCCATCGAGGTGCTGGGGTAGCTGCTGTTGGCAAAGGCGGCGGCGGCCAGGTCAAGGATCTGCTCGCGCTGCGCCTCGAAATCGGGTGCCTTGGTACGGGCCATATTCTCGTTTATTCGCCGCCGGTGCCACCGCTGCCGAGATGGCGGCGCAGTTCGCAGGTATCGAGCGAGTCAGCATTGCCGCGCAGCACCAGCTGGCCCATGGCGATCAGCTCGCGGCAGCGCCAGAACACGAACCAGTCGCTGGCCAGCAGACCCTCGATCGCGCCCATCACGCTGCCCACCATCTGCGCCGCGGGCGTCCACTCGGACGGGGCGCGTTCCATGATGATCTCGTCGATGGTGTGGTAGGCCGCCGGCACCAGCGTGTTGCCCTTCCAGAGCCGCACGTCGGCGTTTTCCTTGACGTTCTGCTGCCACTCGTAGCCGAGGCGGCCCAGGCGCAGCACCGAGACCGGGGCGATGGTGGAAAAGCGCCGCGCCAGCCGCGCGGGCGTGTACATGCCGATCGCTGCCAGGTTGCCCTGCGCGGGCATTTCCAGCTCGCGCAGGTCCATGGCGACTTCATTGATCCGCTGCGGCGCCTGGTACAGGTGGAACACCACCCGGCGCAGCATCAGCTGGTCGGCCGCGCTCTGGCCGTGCCAGATGGCCATTTCCATGTTGTCCTGGCGCAGTCCCTGGAGCTGGTCCAGCGCCTGGCGCATCTCGGCGCCGAAATCGATGTCGGTATGCGGGGCGACCCGCTGCCAGAAGCCGGAGCGGATCAGACCGGTGCTGTCGATGTCGGCCAGCGGGCCTACCGCCAGGTCGTCGCGCAGCACCACGACAGGGTCCGGCCGCGCAGCCTGGGCCAGGGCCTGGCGCAGGGTCGTGCCTGCTACATCACCGTTGACGACGTGGATATATTGCATGGCCGTGATTGTATATGGGTGGACGGTTCGCTGGCACCGCCGCGGCGGCGGTGCGACAGGCGCGATCGCCGCCCGCCCGGTCACTGTCCTGCAAGCATCGCGCCAGCCCGAAGCCGCCTGCCGCCATTGTAGTCACGGCCGGTGCTGGCCAATGTCGGCAATTGTCTGAATACGCACGCCCCGGCGTGCCCGGATCAGCGTTCGTCGTAGCTGACCACCACCCGCGGCGTCAGCGCCCGCGCCTGGCAGGTGAGCACGAAGCCCTTTTCCATCTCCCACGGCTCGAGCGTGTAGTTCTTTTCCATGTCCACCTGGCCCTCCAGCACCTTGGCGCGGCAGGTGCAACAGACGCCGCTCTTGCAGGCAAAAGGCAGGTCCAGGCCGGCGGCCAGCGCGGTGTCCAGCACGGCGTCTTCCAGCGGCAGGCGCATGCTGTGCTGCTTGCCGTCGAGCACCACCACCAGCTCGGCGGTGCCGGCATGGTCGGCGTGTGCCGGGGCCGGCTTGCGCCTGGCCTGGGCCAGCGGCACACCGAAGCGCTCGGCGTGGATGCGGTGCGGGTCGACGCCCGCGTCGCGCAGCGCCGCCTCGGCCTCGTCGATCATCGAGGCCGGCCCGCAGACAAAGGCCGCGTCGATGTCTTCCACGGGGATCAGGGCCTGCAGGAAGGCGGTCACGCGGGCATGGTCGAGCCGGCCATGCAGCAGGTCCACCTCCTGCGGCTGGCGCGACAGCACGTGGTAGAGCGTGAAACGCGCCAGGTACTGGTTCTTCAGGTCTTCCAGCGCCTCGGAGAAGATGATGCTGTCGACGTTGCGGTTGCCATAGACCAGCGTGAAGCGGCTGTGCGGCTCGGCCTGCAGCGTGGTGCGGATCAGCGACAGCACCGGCGTGATGCCGCTGCCGGCGGCAAAGGCCACGTAGTGGCGCGCGGCGCCGGCATCGAGCGGCACGTGGAAGCGGCCGTCGGGGGTCATCACGTCGATCACCTGGCCCGGGGCGATGGAGTCATGCAGGTGCGTGGAAAAGAGTCCGTCCTCGACCAGCTTGACCGCCACGCGCAGCTCGCCGTGCGCGTCGTAGTCCTGCACGGCCGAGCAGATCGAGTAGGAGCGGCGCAGATCCTTGCCGTCGACCGGCGCCTTCAGCGTCAGGAACTGGCCCTGGGTGAAGCGGTAGGCATCGCGCAGCGTGTCCGGCACCTCGAAGGCGATCGAGATGGTATCGGCGGTCTCGGGGCGCACCTGCGCCACGCGCAGCGGATGGAACTGTGGAGTCATGGCAGCCTGGCTTCGGCCCGGCGGGGCTCAGTAGGGTTTGAAATAGTCGAACGGCTCGCGGCAGTCCAGGCACCGGTACAGCGCCTTGCAGGCGGTCGAGGCAAAGCGCGAGATTTCCTGCGTATGCATGCTGCCGCAGCGCGGGCAGGCCACGGCATCGGGCGCGCCCGCGCGGGCGGCGCGAGGCACAAAGCGCAATGGCTGCGCCGCGGCCGGCGTGCCGCACTGGCCCGGCGGCGCTATGCCGAAGGCGCGCAGGCGCTCGCGCGCGGCCGGGGTGATCCAGTCGGTGGTCCAGGCCGGCGCCAGCACGGTGCGGATGCGCCACGGCGCCAGCCCGGCGCCGTCCAGCGCCCGGCCGATGTCCTCGGCGATTTGCGACATCGCCGGGCAGCCGGAATAGGTGGGCGTGATAACGATCTCAAGCGTGCCGTCGGCGGCGGTCAGGACATCGCGCAGGATGCCCAGGTCGCGGATCGACACCACCGGGATCTCCGGGTCCGGCACCGCCTCCAGCGCCGCCCATGCACGCGCGATGCGGCCATCGGTGGCGCGGTCGTTGCGCAGGGGGATGGCGGCGATATTCATGTTGGTCAACCCTTTACGCCGAAGCGTGCGCTTACCACTGCGCGCCCGGATGGGCCCGCGCCAGCCCCTGCATCTCGCCCAGCAGGTAGCTCATGTGTTCGGAGTGCACGCCGTGCTTGCCGGTCGAGACAAAGCTCGTGGCCTGGGGCAAGTCCAGCGTGGCGGCCTGCAGCGTCTCGGCGACGGTGGCGTTCCAGGCCGGGCGCAGCGTGGCCGTGACCACGCCGATGCCCTGCGCGGCGGCCTCGGTTTCGACCGCGTCCTCGGCAAAGCACTCGTTCATATAGGGCAGCAGGTGCTCCAGCGCGCGCTGCATGCGCGCGTGCGATGCCTCGGTGCCGTCGCCCAGGCGCACTACCCAGCCAGCCGCGTGGTGCAGGTGGTAGCGCGCTTCCTTGACCGACTTGGCGGCGATCGCGCCCAGCTGGTCGGCGCGGCTGGCCAGCAATGCTTCCCACAGCTCGACCATCAGCGCGCTGTACAGGAAGTTGCGCATGATGGTGACGGCGTAGTCGCGCTCGGCGGCGGCGTTGCCGGCCAGCGGGCCGCGGTGCGGCAGCTCCAGCAGCGTCCAGTTGCGGAAGTCGCGCTCGGCGCGCCAGTAGGCGTAGTCGTCCTCATGGCGGGGCAGGCCGGTCAGCTCGCCTTCCAGTTCGCCGGCGCGGCCGTACAGCAGCCGCGCCTGGCCGATCAGGTCCAGGCTGATGTTGGCCAGTGCGATGTCTTCTTCCAGCACCGGGCCGTGGCCACACCATTCGGCGTTGCGCTGGCCCAGGACCAGAGCGTTGTCGGCCAGGCGCAGCACGTAGCGCAAGCCCGCGGTGCGTGCCGGCGGCAGGTGGTCGAGCGAGGCGGGCGCGGTCGGCTGTGGGGACGCAGTCATGGTGCGGGCCTTACATGTGGTTGACTTCGTCGGGCAGCTGGTAGAACGTCGGATGCCGGTAGATCTTGTCGGCCATCGGGTCGAACAGCTCCGGCTTTTCCTCGGGCACGCTGGCGGTGATGGACGCTGACGGCACCACCCAGATCGACACGCCTTCCTGGCGCCGCGTATAGACGTCGCGCGCCATGTGCAGCGCCTGCTGCGCGTCGGCGGCGTGCAGGCTGCCGCAATGCTTGTGTTCCAGGCCTTGCTTGCTGCGTACGAACACTTCCCACAGCGGCCATTCCTTGCGTTGCATCGTTTGTCTCCGTCCTCGGGTGCGGTGTTCAGGCCGCGGCGCGGCTGGCGCGGGCTTCGCGTTCGGCCACCTTGGCGGCGTGCGCCAGCGCGGCCTCGCGCACCCAGGCGCCGTCCTCGTGCGCTTTCACGCGGGTGGCCAGGCGCTCCTTGTTGCAGGGGCCGTCGCCGTTGATCACACGCCAGAACTCATCCCAGTCCAGCGGGCTGTAGTCATAGTGGGCGCGCTCGGCATTCCATTGCAGGCCGGGGTCGGGCAGGGTCACGCCCAGCACGCGGGCCTGCTCGACCGTGGCATCGACAAACTTCTGGCGCAGGTCGTCGTTGGAGATGCGCTTGATGCCCCAGGCCATGGTCTGGGCGCTGTTGGTCGAGGCCGCGTCGGGCGGGCCGAACATCATCAGCACCGGGAACCACCAGCGGTCGACCGCGTCCTGCACCATCTCGCGCTGGGCCTCGGTGCCGCGCATCATCGCCAGCAGCGCGTCGAAGCCCTGGCGCTGGTGGAACGACTCTTCCTTGCAGATGCGGATCATGGCGCGCGCATACGGGCCGTACGAGCAGCGGCACAGCGGGATCTGGTTCATGATCGCCGCGCCGTCGACCAGCCAGCCGATCACGCCCACGTCGGCCCAGGTCAGCGTCGGGTAGTTGAAGATCGACGAATACTTGGCCTTGCCGCTGTGCAGCGCGTCGACCAGGTCATCGCGCGAGGCGTCGAGCGTCTCGGCGGCGGAATACAGGTAGAGCCCATGGCCGCCTTCATCCTGCACCTTGGCTAGCAGGATGGCCTTGCGCTTGAGCGACGGGGCCCGGCTGATCCAGTTGCCCTCCGGCAGCATGCCGACGATCTCCGAGTGCGCATGCTGCGAGATCTGGCGCACCAGGGTCTTGCGGTAGGCCTGCGGCATCCAGTCCTGCGGCTCGATCTTGCCGTCGGCGGCCATGCAGGCGTCGAACGCGGCCTGGCGGGCGGCTTCGTCCTGGGGCGCGCTGGCCGGTGCCGTATCGGCGTGCTGGCCGGGCAGGTCAAGACTCTGCGTGTACATGGTGTCTCCTCTGACGGGATGCCGCTCGGATCGCGGGCAGTGCTGGCCCTATTATATATATGCCGACCGGTCGGTCAATTTAAGGGAAAGCCCGCTACCGTGGCCGTGGCTTGATCCCGCTCGCCTCGTGGCGGCTGCCGCACGTGTAGTATCGAAGCCAGGCGGCGTTACCGCCGCCATCCCTTTCCAACGGAGGCAATTCCTATGACTAGCGCGGCATACAGCAAGATCGTGGTGGCGGTGGACGGCAGCAGCACGTCCGACCTGGCGCTGGGCGAAGCCATACGCGTGGCGGCCCCGGGCGGCGCCACCGTGCTGGCGCTCTATGTCGTGGACACCGGCACGCCCATGTTCGATGCCGGGTACTACGATCCGAGCCAGCTACAGAAGGCGTTCGAGGAAAGCGGGCAGCGCGCGCTGCAGGCCGCCTCGCAGCGGCTGGCCGCGGCCGGCGTGGCGCATGAAACCCGGCTGGTGACCGAAGCGCCGGTGCCAGGCGACATGGGGGCCTCGATCAACGAGGCCGCGCGCCAATGGGGCGCCGACCTGCTGGTGATCGGCACGCACGGACGCCGCGGCGTGCGCCGTCTGATGCTGGGCAGCGTGGCCGAGGCGGTGATACGCCAGTCCACCACGCCGGTGCTGCTGGTGCGCGGCGAGGCGAAGGCTGACTGAACGGCCGACTGAAATCATGCCCCCGATCGGGGGACGCCAGGGCACGCGACGGGACTCAGCCGGAGAAGCGGAAATGGCCGCTGCGCAGCACGATCTCGCGCGCCTCGGTCAGCTCGAACAGGCTTTCGGCCAGGCGCTCGATGCGCTGGCGGTTGCTGGTGAAGGCTGCGACCAGGTCTTCCTCGCGCGGCGAACGCGCGCCGAAATGGGCCTCGAGGGCCTCGGCGGTGACGGAATACAGGGTGGGACTGCCGTTGACCGTGGCGGGGCAGGACAGCGTGAGGCTGGCTGCGCAGTAGGTCGGGAGGCTGCGAGGGAACGTGATGTCGGACATGGCGTGCCTCGTGCTGGCGGCGGGCGTATTAGATCAATATAGGCCATTGCCGCGTTCCGTAAAGCCCGGCCAGTACGCTGGCCGGGCCGGCAAGCTTCTTTCTTGACGCCGCTCAGCTGCTGTGCGCCCGCCGGCGCACCGGCGGCTTGCGCGCGGCCGCGCCCAGCGTGCGCAGGTCCGCCACCGCGGCATGGGCGGCGGCGATATGCGCGGCGGCGTAGTCGGCCTGTTCCGCCAGGAAGGCGTCGAGCGCGGCAGCGGGTAGCAGCGCAGGGCGCTCGGTGTCGCCGGCAGTGTCTGCCAGGCCCGGCCGCATCGCCAGCTCGGCCAGTTGGGCTTCCAGCTGCGTCAGGAGCGCGCGCACTTCAGCGCCGGCGGGAAGCGTGAAAACGCCCGACTCTACCCCGGCTCGCACCACGCCGGCCAGCGCGGCCATGCGGCGCGCGCTCGCATGCACGCGCTGGTAGGCCCCGGCATAGTCCGGCGCCAGCGCGCCGGCGGTCTGTGCCAGCGTGAGTTCGGCGCGGGTGGAAGCCCGTCCGGCGGCAATGCGCAAGGCTTCCAGCCGCGGCACGGCAAGCGGCGTCGTGGCCTCAGCCACGCGGCTGGCCGCGAAAGCGGCTCGCAGGTAGACCGCGTTGACCGCCACCGCGTCGACGGCATGGCGGAACACGCGCGACATCTCCACGCGCGGTGCCAGCACATAGTACGTGGCCAGCGCGATCAGGCAGCCCAGCGCGGTATCGATGCCGCGCAGCGCGGCAAAGTGGCTGCTGTCGACGGCCGGCGCGCCCACCCATGAGAACAGGATCACGGCCGGTGTCAGGCAGAACGCGAACGCCCCGGGCTGCCCGGCAAGGCGGCTGGCATAGGCTCCGGCCAGGAAGGCCGCGCTGATGCCCAGCGCTACCACCGGCGCCGGATGGAGCAGGCCGATCACACAGGCGCACAATGCGCCAGCCAGCGAGCCCGCAAAGCGTTTCACGGAAACCTGCCGGGTAGTCTGCAACTGGGGGCTGAGCACCATAATCACGGTCACCGCCACCCAATAGCCATGGTCCAGCCGCCACCACTGCGCCGGCAGCAGGCTGAGGCTGCCGGCCAGCGCCAGGCGCAGGGCGTGGCGCGTGGCCAGGGCATCGCCTGCGGCGTGGTCGGCCAGCCCGCGCAGCATCTGCGCCAGCCCGTGCCCGATGCCGCGCCGCGGCCAGCGGAAGCTCGCGCGCCATCGGTCGAAATCCGGATGGCGCGCCAGGGCGGATAGTGCCGACTGGTAGGGGGGCGGGGCGCTGGCATTGGCCACGGGCGCGGTCAGGCGCCGCAGTTCGTGGCGCAGCGCCGCGCTCAAGGCCGGCAGGTCGGGCGCGTGCCGCGCCAGGGCCTGGCCAACTTGCTCGCGGGCGTCGGCGATGCAGCGTGCGATATGACGCAACGGCGGCTGCATCGGCAAGCCCTGGGCGGTGCCGGCGCGCTCGCGCAGCTCGCCCGCGACGATCAGCAGCGCAAACAGGGCGTCGGCGACACCCACGGCATAGCCATAGTGCAGGAGCGTGCTGGCGTCGTGCAGGCTGCGTCGGGCCTCGATGGCCCCGCGCGCAGCCTCGATGCGGTTGCGGATGTCCTGCTTGCAGGTGGCGAGGTCATTGCCGTGGCGGGTGTCGGCGAGTGCCGTGGCGAGCCGGACCAGCGCGTCGTAGGCGGCCACGATCTCGGTGCGTGGCCGGTCGTCGCGGGTCGACGGGATCAGTGCCAGGCAAGCCAGGCACGCGAACACGCCGCCGCGCAGGAAGTCGAGCCCGCTTTGCAGGGCCTGCACGGCGAGCTCAGGCCCGGCCGCAGGCTGCAGGCACGCGGCCACCAGCACGACATAAAGCAGCTTGGCCGCCAGCGCACTGGCCGGGCCGCGCGTCTCTGCCAGGCCTGCGGCAAGCCCTCCCGCCATCACGACCAGTACGGCCAGCCAGGGCGAAGGCGCGACGGCCGCGCCCAGCGCGCTGGCTACCGCCCCGCCAATGCCGACCGCTCCCAGGCTGGATAGCCGTGCCGACGCCGTGCCTTGCCGGTCCGCCAGGCAGGTCCAGATCGAGGCCGTTGCCGACCACAGGTAGCCTGCATCCCCGGTCAGCCAGCCAATACCGGCAAGGGCCAGGAACGACAGTGCATAGATGATCCCGCGCCGGAGCAGCACGGGGTCAGGCCAATAGCGGGCAAGGAGGGCGGAGGCGAACATGCGGGCCGGGATCCACGCGGGCCTGCCCGGTCGGGCGCCCGTCGTGAGACCACTCTACGATACCGTTTGCTGCATTGCAACAAAACTGGCCTGTCGGCCGCAGCATCAGGTCGCCGCACCAAGGTGGCGCGAGCAAGCCCCGTGGCGAGGATCCAAGCACGATTGCTGCGCCAGCAGGCGCAAACGTACACAGGGGTTGTGACAGTTTCGGCGCGAAGGCGAAAAAAAACCCACGCAGGTTGTGCGTGGGTTGGAATCCACCGAGGTGGTGGAGGAGACAGACTCCAATATACATGGTTTGTTGCGACGCACCAAGTGGTCATGTGTCAATGTCCGACATTGCGCACAATGGTGTTGTATCGATGCGACAAAATCCGGTTTCCGACCATTCATGTCCCTAGCGGAACAGATATGCGGCACCTACGGCACACATGATCCCGGCAGCATCGGCCACCAGTGCACAACCCAGTGCGTGGCGCGTATTGCGCACATTGATGCTGCCGAAGTAGACCGCCAGCACATAGAAAGTGGTCTCGGTCGAGCCCTGGATGATCGCCGCCAGCCTTCCCTGGAACGAGTCCACGCCATAGGTCGTCATCACATCCACCATCAGCCCGCGCGCGCCGGCGCCGGACAGGATCTTCATCAGCCCGACCGGCAGCGCCGGCACGAAGTCCGTATTCATGCCCAGCTGGGCAAAGCCCAGCGTCAGCCAGCCCATCAGCACGTCCATGCAGCCGGTGGCCCGGAACAGGCCGATGGCTACGAGGATCGCCACCAGGTAGGGAATGATCTGCACGGCGACGCCAAAGCCTTCCTTGGCACCATCGATAAAGGCTTCATAGACATTGACCCGCCGCAGTGCGCCGCAGACCAGGAACAGCGTGATCAGCGACAGGATGAAGCCGGCGCCGGCTAGTGCCGTCACGCTGCCGACCTGCTCCGGCGGCGCGTGCCGCAGCCAGGCGAACATCCCGCCCAGCAGCGCCGCGACCAGCCCGAACGCCACCAGCACGGCCGGGCGCAGCAGGTTCAGCCGCTGCACCCACGCCACCGCCAGCAGGCCGGCCAGGCATGAGCCGCCGGTGGCCAGCAGCGTCGGCAGGAAGATATCGGCCGCATTGAAACCCACCAGCCCCTGCTTGACCGCAATGGCCTGCCGGATCGCGATCACCGAGGTCGGGATCAGCGTCAGCCCGGCCGTATTCAGCACGATGAACATGATCTGCGCATTGGTGGCCACGTCCGGACGCCGGTTCAGCGTCTGCAGCTCGCGCATGGCATTCAGGCCGAGCGGCGTGGCGGCATTGTCCAGCCCGAGCAGGTTGGCCGACACGTTCATCATCATCGCCCCCTGGGCCGGATGCCCCTGCGGCACGCCGGGGAAGAAATGGCGCAGCAGCGGGTTCACCAGCCGGGCGAAGGCATCGACCACGCCGGCGCGCTCGCCGACCCGCATGATGCCGAGCCACAGGCTCATCACCCCGGCCAGGCCGAGCGCGATCTCGAAGGCCGTGCGCGCGCTGTCGAACAGGCTCGCCAGCATCGCCGGGAACACGGTGAGATCGCCGCTGGCCAGGCGGACGCAGGCGGCGACAAAGGAAATCAGGAAGAAACCGAGCCAGACAACGTTCAGGGCCATCGGAATGCGGGAAGCGGGGAAATCGAAGCCGGGGAGATTCCCGGCACGGCGTGCAGCTCAGCCGATCACGGCCCCGCGTTCGGCCAGCAGCTCGCGCAGGATCGAGCGGTGGCAGTGCGCCTCGTTCTCGCAGTAGCAGCCTACCGAGAAATTGGTCTGGTGCGACAGCGCCGCCAGCAGGTCGAGCGTGCGGCTGGCGTCCGGCTCGGCCATTTCCTTGCGGAAGTGCCGCACGAACGCCCGCCATTGCTTGTCATCGGTGGCCTGCAGCGCCTGGGCCACCAACTCGGGCGATGGCGACAGCACGGGATACCAGACATCGTAGAAATCGCGGCTGGCAAACTCGGATTTGGGCACGCCCCGCGGCGGCCGGCGCACAGTGCCGATGCGCAGGCCTTCATCGGCCGCGCGCGGCGTGCCCAGTCTTACGATTCGGATGGTCATGGAGGGTCCCGCTCATGTCCGCCGACGCGTGTGCGTCCGGCTAAAGTCCCAGATCATGAATCATGGTGTCGCGCATGACAAACTTCTGCACCTTGCCCGTCACAGTCATCGGCATTTCCGAGACAAAGCGGATATAGCGCGGAATCTTGTAGTGGGCAATCTGGTCTCGGCAGAACGTCCGGATCTCTTCCTCGGTGGCGCTCTGGCCGGTTTTGAGCACGATCCAGGCGCAGACCTCCTCGCCGTACTTCTGGTCAGGCACGCCAAAGACCTGCACTGCCTGCACCTTGGGATGGCGGAACAGGAATTCCTCGATCTCGCGCGGGTAGATGTTCTCGCCGCCACGGATCAGCATGTCCTTGACCCGGCCGACGATGTTGCAGTAGCCCTCGTCGTCAATGGTGGCGAGGTCGCCGGTGTGCATCCAGCCGTCGCGGATGGCCTCGCGGGTGCGCTCGTCGTCTTCCCAGTAGCCTTGCATCACGGAATAGCCGCGGGTGCAGAGCTCGCCGGTGGCGCCGGTCGGCACGACCTCGCCGAGGGCGTCGACCACCTTGCATTCCAGGTGCGGCTGCACCCGGCCGACGGTGGCGACGCGCTTGTCCAGCGGATCGTCGGTGGCGCTCTGGAACGAGACCGGGCTGGTCTCGGTCATGCCATAGGCAATGGTGACCTCCGACATATGCATGTCCGCCACCACGCGTTTCATGACCTCGATCGGGCAGGGGGCGCCGGCCATGATGCCGGTGCGCAGGGTCGAGAAGTCGAAGCGGCTGAACTCCGGATGGTCCAGCTGGGCGATAAACATGGTCGGCACGCCATGCAGGGCGGTGCAGCGTTCCTCGCTGGCCGCCTGCATGGTCGCGAGCGGATCGAAGGCCTCGCCCGGGAACACCATGCAGGCGCCGACCGAGACGCAGGCCAGCACCGACAGCACCATGCCGAAGCAGTGATAGAGCGGCACCGGGATGCACAGTACGTCACTGTCGCCAAGTCGCATCGCCATGGCGACAAAGCGGCCGTTGTTGACCACGTTGTGATGCGTCAGGGTGGCGCCCTTGGGGTTGCCGGTGGTGCCGCTGGTGAACTGGATATTGATGGCGTCAAGCGCGGAGAGCGTGGCGGTCACCGCGTCCAGGCGCGCAGTATCGGGTTCGGCCAGCAGTGCGTCGTAATTGAGCATGCCGGGCGTCGCCTCGCCTCCCATGCGGATCACCCACTGCAGCCGGGGCAGCCGGGCGGCGCGCAGCGCACCCGGCTCGGCTTCGGCCAGCTCCGGTGCCAGCGCCTGGAGGGTGGCCAGGTAGTCGCTGGTCTTGAAACGCGCGGCCGTGATCAGCATGCGCACGCCCGCCTTGTTCAGCGCGTATTCCAGCTCCGCCTGGCGGTAGGCCGGATTGATATTGACCAGGATGGCGCCGATGCGCGCGGTGGCGAACTGGGTCACCAGCCATTCGGGCCGGTTCGGCGCCCAGATGCCGACGCGGTCGCCCGGCTGGATCCCGCGCCGGAGCAGGCCGCTGGCCAGGCGATCGACCTGGTCGCTGAACTCCGCCCAGCTCCAGCGCACACCATGCTCGCGGAACACCACCGCCGGGCCGCCCGGGTTTGCGGCGACCGTGCGCGCCAGCAATGCCGGAATCGTCTCATCAGACAGGGGGATGTCGGTGCTGCCGGCGACCAGGGAGAGGCCGGGCGTCACGGGTCGGGTCATCTTGTCTCCTTCAACTGCTCTGCTTGGCATTCGACGTCTATATATAAAGAAGGCGTCTCGGGTTGGGCCAACGCCCACGGCCTCAGCTTACGCCGAGGCGCCGCTGGATGCTGTCACCACCGCGACATTTGCGCCTCGTGCGCCGCTTTTGCGAGGACTTCGAATTATTTCGCGAAATCGCTTGCCAGTCGCTCCTGCGTCCCTTAATATTCGCCCCCTCGCAACACAACGCAGCGCTGCAAAGCAGACGCAGCAAGGGTTGCGGGGTCGACCGGGATG
>NZ_JBYSZI010000036.1:0-73360 GCF_058787075.1 Cupriavidus sp. FW305-46 | reverse complement strand
ACGCTCGACTCCAACGACATGCGCTTTGCCACGCCGCAGGGCTTCAATACCGGCGAACAGTTCTTCCAGTACCTGAAGGATGCGTTCGACGTGCTGTACGAGGAAGGCGACCCGAGCGGCCAGGACAGCCCCAAGATGCTGTCGATCGGCATGCACTGCCGCCTGCTCGGCCGCCCGGGCCGCTTCCGCGCGCTGCAGCGCTTCCTCGACTATGTGCAGGGTCACGACAAGGTGTGGATCTGCCGCCGTGTCGACATCGCCCGGCATTGGGCGCAGGTGCATCCGTTCGAAGCCGCCGGTGGTGCCGCAGCCGTGGGCACGATGCGCGAGGAAGTTGCTCCGGCCTGACAAATGCCGTCCATGTCGCCATATTTGTGTACGATATAGCCGTCTTTCGTCGCCAGTTCCGGCGACAGGCTGAATGTCCGTCCCCTGATATGGCAACCACATCGAAGAAGGCGGCGCCCGGCGCGGCAGCAAAAACGCCGCGCCGGCCCGCGTCCAAGGCAACCCTGAAAACGGCACCCAAGGCCGCCGCCAATGCCGCGCCGGAGGAAAGTGCCGGCCCGGAGGCCGCCGCCAGCGAGGCTTCCGCCACCGAGGCGATCTACCTCAGCCTGCTGACCGCGATCATGGAGCACCGCCTGCTGGCCGGCACCAAGCTGGTCGAGGAACGGCTGTGCGAAGTGACCGGCGCCAGCCGGGCCCGCATCCGCCAGGTCTTCGCGCGCCTGGCGCATGAGAAGCTGGTCACGCTGGTGCCCAATCGCGGCGCCTTTGTCTCCAGCCCCACGGTGGACGAGGCACGCGAGGTGTTCCAGGCGCGCCGCGTGGTCGAGCCCGCGCTGGCGGCCGAACTGGCCCAGCGTGCCACGCCGGCCAAAGTCCGCAGCCTGCGCCGCCATGCCATGGAAGAAGACAACGCGCGCGGCCGCGGCGACCGCGCGGCGATGATCCGCCTGTCAGGGGAATTCCATATCCTGCTCGCGGAGATGGCCGGCAATGCCATCCTCGAAAAGCTGATCCGCGAAATGGTGTCGCTGACCTGCCTGATCATCACGCTGTACGACCGCCCCGGCGCGCCGGCCTGCGCCGAGCATGAGCACCGCCAGCTGATCGACGCCATCGAGCAGCGCGACGCCGCGCGCGCCAGCGCGATGATGGCGCAACACCTGGAACACATCGAAGGCTCGCTCGACCTGAGCGTGCCCGACAGCGGCGCGCCGGACTTCTACAGCATCTTCAGCAAGGGTTGACGCATGGGTCGGGGGCGCCAGCGCGCGCCTCATGACTGGCATTGCACTCCTTGCCTGGCAGCCTAGACTGGCTGCATAACAACGCCGCGCGCAATGCGCCGCAGGGAGGTGCGCCATGGCTGTCGCTGCCGAAACCGTCACAACCGCCCGTCCACCGCTGGCCTTCGAACGGCTTTACGCGGATGCCGCCGGCGAATCCCACTTCGGCCCCATTTCCGTTGCCATCACCGAGCGCCTGTTCGCGCCGCCCGCGCGCGCCTTCTGGGTGTCGCCGCTGGACGAAGCCGCGCGCCAGGGCTTCCTGCTGGTGCCGGCCGGCTGGGTGGGCGCACTGCACCCGTCGCCGCTGCGCATGTGGATCTTCGTTCTGGCCGGTGCGATGGAGTTCGAAGCCAGCGACGGCGAACGCCGGCCGCTGTCGGCAGGCAGTGCGCTGCTGCTGGAAGACACCACGGGCAAAGGGCATCTGAGCAAGGTCGTCGGGCCAGCCGATGCCACGCTGGCCGTGGTGCAATTGCCGGCCCGCGACGGCTGAATCCGCGGCCCGCCTGGCCAGGCTGCGGCGGACGCAACGCCACCACCGGAGACGCCCATGAATGCTCCCGATCCAGCGGCTTCACCCGGGCCAGCGCCGCAGATGGTGCCCAACGGCTATCGGCAAGGCATCATCACCGCGATCACGGTGCTGCTGGGCTTTTCGCTGGCGTTCTGGCGCTTCTGGGGCTTCGAAAGCCCTGGCCACTGGAACCTGCGCGCGCTGTTCGCGGCGGTATCGCTACTGGCCGCCGTGTCGCTGCAGATCGTCGCGCTGTTCCGCGCGCTGCGCATCGAGGACGATGCGGTGGACGAGTACCGCAGGACGGTACGATGGTTTATCGCGTCGGCCATCGCACTGCTGCTCGGGCTGGCCGTGGCGATGGTCGATGCGGCGCTCGGCCCGTAGGCTGTCCGCGGCTATGGTGCTTGCCGTCGATGCAAGCAACCGCGCAGTTCCGTTCCTGGTGCCGCCATGCCGCGCGGCGCGCGATCCTTCAGTTGCCGAGGATCTCGATGCTGCCGACGCGCTCCGGATAGAAGGCCAGGTACGAGCCCATGGCGGCGACCGCGGCGTAAGGCGCTTCATAGCTCCACACCGCATTGCGCGAACGCTCGCCGCCTGCGGGAATGGAGAAGTAGCTGCAGTCGCCCTTGTACGGGCAGTATGTAGCGTGCGCGGTACGCTCCAGCTGCGCCATGTCGACATGCGCGCGCGGGATGTACTGCACCGGCGGGTAGGCCGCCTCTTGCAGGGTCAGCGCAGCGTCGCTGTCGGCAATGGTGACGCCCGCCACCTTGACCACGACCCTGCCGGCGGTCGGCGTGATGGTGATCGGATGGTCGGGGCCGGGGATCTTGACAGGCTTGTCGGACATGGTCGTCCTCCTGGGGGCATCGCCACGGTGGCTGCAGGCATTCTAGGCGCTTGGCGCGCATCCTGCAGGCCACACCGTGCCCAGTCACTTAGCCGATCTTTTCCAGCGCCGTCCGGTAATACGCGGCACGCCGGACGTAGTCCTCGGCATTCACGCGCAGGTGCTTCACTTCCTCATCCGTCAGCTCGCGCACAGCCTTGGCGGGCGAACCCAGGATCAGCGAGCGCGGCGGGAACTGCTTGCCCTCGGTCACCAGCGCGCCGGCGGCCACCAGCGACTCGGCGCCGATCGACGCGTTGTTCAGGACCACGGCCTGGATGCCGACCAACGCGCCATCGCCCACGGTGCAGCCATGCAGCATGGCCTGGTGCCCCACGGTCACGCCGGCCCCGAGCGCCAGCGGACAGCCCGGGTCGGTATGCAGCACCGCGCCTTCCTGCACGTTGCTGCCGGCGCCGATTGTCACCGGCTCGTTGTCGGCGCGAATCACCGCGCCGGGCCAGACCGAGACGTGTTCGGCCAGTTCCGCGCGGCCGATGATGGTGGCTTGCGCCGCGACAAACGCGGTACCAGCGATGGCGGGCGCGAGGTCGCCAAGTTTGTAGAGTGTCATGAACGAGAGCGTGAGGATGGATCAGGTGTGGTGCCGCAGCGAAGTGGGGCGCTATTCGATCTTGACGTTGGCTTTCTTCACCAGCGCGGCGTAGCGTGTGGCCTCGCTGCGGAAGAAGCTTGCGGCGGCTTCGGGTGTGCCGGGCTCGATCACGGTGGCTTGCTTCTTCATCGCTTCCAGCACTTCAGGCGAGGTGAAGGCCCTGGCGAATGCGTCATGCACGCGCTTCACCTCTGCCGGCGGCATGCCGGCGGGGCCAACCACGGCAAACCAGCCGGCGACGTTGTAGTGGGGCAAGCCTTGTTCGGCGATGGTGGGGATGTCCGGCGCTGCGGCTGAGCGCTTGTCGCCGCACACGCCGATCGCCCGCAGTGTGCCGGCCTTCAGGTGCGGCGCCACCGCGTTGAGCGCGACCACGCCCAGCTCCACCTGTCCGGCGATCAGGTCGTTCATCATCGGCCCGGTGCCCTTGTACGGCACATGGCGCGCACTCACGCCGGCCTCGTCCAGGAACATCTCCCCGGCCAGGTGGATGATGGTGCCATTGCCGGACGACCCGTAGTTGTAGCCGTCGGGCCTGGCCTTGAGCAGCGCCACCAGTTCCTTCACGTTCTTTGCCGGCACCTTCGGGTTCACGACAAGCACCAGCGGCGTGGTGCCGATCACGCTGATCGGGGTGATGTCCTTGATGGCATCGAACGGCATGGTGCGGAACACGCTCGGGTTGATGACATGGTTGTTCGAGACCAGCCCGAGCGTGCTGCCGTCCGGCTGCGCCTTGACCACGGCCGCGGCACCGGTAATGCCGCCGGCGCCGGGCAGGTTCTCGATCACCACCGGCTGGCCAAAGGCCTTGCCCAGGGCCGGGCCGGCCGCGCGCGCGATGGTGTCCACGCCGGAACCGGCGCTGATCGGCAGGATCAGGCGCACCGGCTTGCCGGCGCTGCCCTGCGCGAGCGCGCCGATGCCGGGCGCGGCCAGCGCGGCGGCCATGGTGGCGGCCAGTGCCAGCCCTGACTTGAGAAGGATGCGACGGGGGTGCATGGGGTTGTCTCCGTATCGTTATCGTAGGATCTTTGCGGGCTGCCGCTGTGCCGCGGCATGCCCGTCGTGGTACCGGTCAGCCGGCGCGGCCCTGGCCGAGCTGCGACAGGATCTCTTCGTTGTGCTCGCCGGCCCTGGGCAGCGGCCGGCGCACGCCCGGGCGGCGCCCGCCCATCAGCAGCGGCAGCAGCACCGTGGGCGTGGTCGAGCCGTCGTCGGCCTGCATCGGCACCAGCCCGCCGCTGGCAAGCAGGTGCGGATCGTCGAGCAACTGGTCCGGGCGCACGATCGGCGCATAGGGGATGCCGGCGGCTTCGAGTCTGGGCGCCAGTTCTGCGCTGCGGTGGTGGCGCAGGATCGCGCCCAGCTCATCGAGCAGTTGCGGACGCACCGCCACGCGCGAGGCATTGCTCGCGTACTCGGGCTTGTCGAGAAGCTCCGGGTGCTCCAGCACCTGGCACAGCGTGACGAACTGCTTGTCGCTGACCGCGCCGATAAACAGCTGCTCGTCCCCGGCCAGCGTGAAGACGTCATACACGCTCCATGCCGATACGCGCGACGGCATCGGCGGCGGCGCCTCGCCGGTCATCGCGAACTGCTGCATATGCTGCGAAGCCAGGAACACGCAGTTCTCGAACAGCGCGCTCTGGATCTCCTGGCCGCGCCCGGTGCGGTCGCGCTCGCGCAGCGCGGCCAGCACGCCGATGGCGCCGAACATGCCGCCCATGATGTCGTTGACCGAGGTGCCCGCGCGCAGCGGCCGCCCGCTGGGGCCGGTCATGTAGGACAGGCCGCCCATCATCTGCACCACCTCGTCCAGCGCCAGCCGGTTCTCGTACGGGCCGGGCAGGAAGCCCTTGTGCGAGACATAGATCAGGTGCGGGTAGTCGCGCGCCAGCGTGGCGTAGTCCAGCCCCAGCTTCTGCATCAGGCCGGGCCGGAAGTTCTCCAGCAGCACGTCGCTCTGGCCCGCCAGCTCGGCGGCGGCGGCGCGCCCTTCCTCGGTGGTGATGTCCAGCACCACGCTCTTCTTGTTGCGGTTGAAGGCGCGGAAGAAGCCGATGCCCAGGCCCGGCAGGTTGCGCGTCTTGTCGCCGCCGGGCGGCTCCACCTTGATCACTTCGGCGCCCAGGTCGGCCAGGATCATGCCGCAGGTGGGGCCCATCACCATATGCGTGAATTCGACCACGCGGATGCCGGCCAGCGGCAGGGAGTTGCTGTTGTCTTGGGTCATCTTGCGTCTCAGGCAGTGGCGCCAGCGTGCTGGGCCGGGAAGGTCTTGGGCAGGCCGGCGCGCCACAGCGTGCCGTGCAGGGTTTCGTCCTTGAGCCAGCCGGCCACGTCTTCACGCAGCGCCAGCAGGCGGCCGATATCGATGCCGGTGTCGAAGCCCATGCTGCTGAGCATGTAGGCCAGGTCCTCGCTCGTGACATTGCCGCTGGCGCCAGGCGCGTGCGGGCAGCCGCCGATGCCGGCCAGGCAGGCGTCAAAGCGGCTCACGCCGGTTTCCAGCGCCGCGTGGACGTTGGCCAGGCCAAGCCCGCGGGTATCGTGGAAATGGCCGCACCAGAAGCGCTCGCCGGCGATCTCGACGGCGCGCGCAAACAGCTCGCGCACCATGCGCGGGTCGGCATAGCCGACGGTGTCGGCCAGGCTGACGCGGTCGGCGCCGGCATCGAGCAGCGCCTGCATCAGGCGCAGCACTTCTTCGGGATCGACATGGCCCTGCAGCGTGCAGCCGAACGCGGTACCGACACCGCCTTCGATCAGCGTCTTCGCGCCGCTGGCATCGCGCGCGGCACGGATGCGGGCGACTTCCGCCACCACCTCGTCCGGCGTCTTGCGCAGGTTGGCCAGGCTGTGCGCATGGCTGGCCGACAGCGGCACGAGCATGAGGTCCGCGCCGCTGGCCAGCGCATCCTGCGCGCCGCGCAGGTTCGGCACCAGCACCGAGACGAACAGGCCCGGCAGCGTGCGCGCAAACGCCACCAGCTGCGCGGTATCGGCCAGTTGCGGCAGCAGGTGCGCGGGCACGAACGAGCCGACTTCCAGCTCACGCAGGCCGGCCGCGTACGCGCCGCGAATCCACGCTTCCTTGCTGGCCGTGGGCAGGATGGTGCGGATGCTCTGCAGGCCATCGCGCAATCCGACTTCGCGGATAACGGCGTGGCGGGGAAAGGGAACAGACATGATTCAGGGGCTTCCGGTTTGCGCCCCGCCGTGGGGGCGACGGAAGAACTCTATGAGTTTCTGCCCAAGAGCTGAAGCGGTGGTTTACGCACGATAACTTTCCGAACCGGAATGTCTGGAGGGCGCCGCACGACGGCATCCAGGAATTCCCGGATGAATGATTACCGGCAAGCAAAGGGGCTTAACATTCCATTCCGGAAACCCCGCAGTCCCTCACAGCCATGCGAGACCTCGACCTCACCACCCTGCGCCTGTTCGTCGCGGTCTGCGAAACCCGCAACATGGCGCGCGCGGGCGAGCAGGAGCACATCGTGGCATCGGCCATCAGCAAGCGGCTGGCGCAACTGGAAGAGACGGTTGGCGCAACCCTGCTGGAACGCCGCCGCCGCGGCGTGATCCCCACGCCCGCCGGCGAGATGGTGCTGGCGCATGCGCGCGCCATGCTGGCGGCGGCGGACCGCGTCGCGCGCGACATGGCCGACTATGGCGCCGGCATCCGCGGGCAGGTGCGGCTGCTGGCCACGGTGTCGTCGATGGCGGAATCGCTGCCGGACGATATTGCCGCCTTCCTGCAGCAGCCGGCCAACCGCGACGTGCGCGTGACCATCGAGGAAAGCCTGAGCAGCGACGTGGTGCGCGCGCTGCGCGAGGGCTCGGCGCCGCTGGGCATCTGCTGGGACGCGGCCGACCTGGAGGGCTTCCAGACCCGGCCCTACCGCACCGACCACCTGGCGGCGGTGGTCCACGCCTCGCATCCGCTGGCGCAGGCCGAGGACTGCCGCTTCGAGGACACGCTGGACTACGACCATATCGGCATGCCCGCCCAGACCGCGGTGCAGACCATGCTGACGCGCTACGCGGCCATCCTCGGGCGCGGCATTGCCTACCGCGCGGTGGTCTCGACCTTCGACGCCGCGCTGCGCTGTGTGCGGGCCAACCTCGGCATCACCATCATCCCGGCCGAGATCGCCGCGCCGATCGCGCCCACCTTCGGCCTGCGCGTGATCCCGCTGCGCAACGACTGGGCGCGGCGGCGCTTTGCGATCTGCTTCCGCGACCTGGAACTGCTGTCGCCGGCGGCGCGGCTGCTGGTGGCCTTCCTTGAACAGACCGCGGCGGCGGAAGCGGCGGCCGCCCCCGCGGACATCGCGCCAGCGCGCAAGCCACGCCGCAATCGGCAATGACGCCGGCGCGGCGCGCAACTTCCTGTGCCGTTCAAGGGTTAGCCCGAGGCAATTTCGCCAGCAAATGTTGGGGAGCGGTGCGTAGACTGGCTTGCGTTTTTCGCCCCGGCCCACGATGGTAAAAGCCGGCCCCGGGCGATGCTGACCCCGACCATGCGCGCCACCACGGCGCAGGAGCACCAAGATGAACTTCAACGGCAAGAACGTATTGATCACCGGCGCACGCGGCAACCTGGGCCGCGCCGTGGCACAGGCCTTCGCGCAGGCAGGCGCGCGCGTGGTGCTGCTGGACCGGCATGCAGCGCCGCTGCCCGAAGCGGGCACCGGCCACCTCACGCTGCAGGCGGACCTGCTGGATGCCGCCAAGCTGAGCGAGGCCGTCGCGCAAGCGGTTCAGGCATGCGGCCGCATCGACGTGGTGTGCAACCTGGCCGGCGGCTTCGCCATGGGCCCAAGCGTGCATGAAACCAGCGCCGAGGCCTGGAACCACGTGTTCGACATGAACGTGGGCACGGTGCTGAACATGGCGCGCGCGGTGGTGCCGCACATGCTGGCCGCCGGCGGCGGCGCCATCGTCAACGTGGGTGCCAACTCGGCGGCGCGCGGGCTGGCGCAGATGAGCGCCTATTGCGCCTCGAAGGACGCGCTGGCGCGCGTGACCGAATCGATGTCGGCAGAGCTGCGCGACCAGGGCATCCGCGTCAACGCGGTGCTGCCCAGCGTGCTGGATACGCCCGAGAACCGCCAGGCCATGCCGGATGCCGATGCCGCGCGCTGGGTCAGCCTGGATGCGCTGGCCGACGTGATCCTGTTCCTGGCCTCGGATGCGGCGCGCGCGGTGCAGGGCGCGCTGCTGCCGGTGGTCAACCGCGCCTGACGCGGGGCTTGCGCGCGGCGGGTTCGGCCGCGCTGATGGCGCTGGCCGCCTCCTGGATCTGCTGGCGCAGCCAGCGCCGCAGCCGGTCGGCATCGGTGCGCGCGTGCCAGATCTGCATCATGTCGACGTGGGGCAGTGCGAACGGCACCGGCAGCAGCACCAGATCAGGGTCGCGCGCCACGGCCTCTTCCGCGACCGAGCGCAGGCAGGTCAGCAGCAGTTCCGTGCCGCGCACCAGCCGGCTCGGCGCAAGGAAGCTCGACAACCCCGCCACTACGCTGCGCTTGTGCCCCTTCCGGGCCAGCGCGCGGTCGACCACGCCGTTGAGGTCGCCGGTCAGCGTGGTCAGCAGGTGTTCGCACGCCAGGAAGGCGTCGAGATCCAGGCCGTCGGCAATGCGCGGATTGGCGCGCGAGGCCAGCACCACGAAGTCTTCGCTGCACAGCCGCTGCTGGTGGAAGGTATCGGGCAGGTTCTCATAGAAACCCGCGATCGCCAGGTCGCAGGTGCCCTTCTCAAGTTCCTCGCGCGGCAGCTCGCCGCGCGTGTTGTGCGTGACCAGCACCACGCCCGGCGCCTGGCTGCGCAGCCGCGGCAGCAGGGCTGGCAGCAGCAGCTGCTCCATGTAGTCGGTGGTGTAGATGTGCAGGTGCTCGCTGCGCGCCAGGTAGTCGTGGCCGGCACAGGCGTCATAGAACGCGTCGAGATCCCCGACCAGCCGCTGCACCTGCGGCGCCAGCGCGTGCGCACGCGGCGTCGGCGTCAGGCCGCGCGGCGCACGCACGAACAGCGGATCGCCGAGCTCGTCGCGCAGGCGGTTGAGCTTGTGGCTCAGCGCGGGCTGGCTCAGCGCCATGCGCGCGGCCGCGCGCGAGGCATTGCCCTCCTGGTACAGCACGTGGAACACGTACAGCAGGTTCAGGTCCTTGCTGCCGATATTCATTTTTTGGATAACAGAGATCGAATAATAGAAGTTTTCGAATCATAGTCCGCTGCCTAGGATGTTGCCAGTGCCGCGGCATTTCAGCCCGGCTGCCTGTGAACCGACACGGAGCGGAACAATGAAAATCCTGATGGTGCTGACGTCGCACGACCAGCTGGGCAATACCGGCAAGAAGACCGGCTTCTGGCTGGAGGAATTCGCAGCGCCCTACTACGTCTTCAAGGACGCCGGCGCCGACATCACGCTGGCCTCGCCCAAGGGCGGCCAACCGCCGATCGACCCGAAAAGCGACGATCCCGGCGCCCAGACCGACGCCACCCGGCGCTTCCAGGGTGACCCGGCCGCCAGGGCCGCACTGGCCAGCACGCTGACGCTGGACCAGGTGAAGGCGGAAGACTTCGACGCCATCTTCTACCCGGGCGGCCACGGCCCGCTGTGGGACCTGGCCGAAGACAAGCGCTCGGCCGCGCTGATCGAGCAGTTCGACCGCGCCGGCAAGCCGGTGGGAGCGGTATGCCACGCACCGGCGGTGTTCCGCCATACCAGGGGCGCGGACGGGGAACCGCTGGTCAAGGGCAAGGAAGTGACCGGCTTCACCAACAGCGAGGAAGAAGCCGTGCAGCTGACCAGGGTGGTCCCGTTCCTGGTGGAGGACATGCTCAAGGCCAACGGCGGGCGCTTCACGCGTGGCGAGGATTGGGCCAGCCATGTCGTGGTCGCGGGGCGACTGGTGACCGGGCAGAATCCGGCATCGTCTGATGCTGCGGCGCAGGCGCTGTTGAAGATGTTGAGGTGAGGAAAGGCGGCAAACGCGCCGCCGCCGGTTTGCTCCCCTCGCCCGCTTGCGGGAGAGGGGAGCGTACGCCAGGCTTGATGGCTACTTCAAACGCATGGGTTGCCCCACTTACTGCGGCACCAACTCCAACCGCTCCCGGCTGGCCTTCTCCACCGCCTTGCGCGTATACACCAGCGGGAAATACTCCCCCTTGGCCCACAGCGGCGCCAGGTCGCGGTAATGCGGGCTGGCGGGATTGCCCGACTGCCCCGGCGTGTTGATCACGCGCGAGGCATCCCAGTTGCCCACATCCAGCACCATGCGGAACGACGCGCCGGCGGTCAGCCGGAAGTCGGTATTGCGGTAGCTGGTGTTCATCGGCGTGAAAGCCGAGCCGCCGATCGGACCGGCGTTGACATTGAACTGCTGGCGTTCCGCATCGCTCAGGATCGGGTCCATCGGATGCGTGAACACGGCGGTGTGGAGCTTGCCCCATTGCCATGCGCGCGGGTCGGGGCCGAGCTTGCCTTCCGCTTCCGCCATGGCGGCCTTCAGCGATTCGAGCATCACCGCATTGCGGCGCTCCACCGGCATCCACGGACCGGGCTGCTCCAGCACCGCCACCACGCGCGCGGCATCGCCGGCACCGACCAGGCGTGCGGCTTCGGGCGTCAGCGCGGCGCGCACCACGGCCTGGCGCAGGTGTTTGCTGAACCAGACTTCGAACAATGCCGCTGCGGCGCTGTCGGCGCGCTCGTTGCCGTCCCAGCCGCGCAGCAGGTCCAGGCCGCGGGCCAGTTGCGGGTCGTCGCTGCGCACGTCCTTCAGCAGCGCCACCACGCGCTGGGCCGGCAGCGACACGGTGTCGTTCTGCCACGCCATCGAGTCCTGCACCGAGCTGCGCGCATTGGCGCCCACCACGGCCTTGAGCCGGCGCGCGCGCGAGCTGTCGCTCCATTCATAGCCCACGCCAAGTTTCGCGGCCGGGTGCTCGGGCGGGATGTTGTTCTCGTTGGCGGTGACTATGTAGCCTGGCGCGGGGTTATAGGCCCATGGCAGCTCGTCCATGTTGCGGTAGCCGGCCCACTCGTAGCGGCCATCGCCGGCCACCGGCGTGAGGCCGTCCCAGTTGGGCCGCTTGACGGTCAGCCCGCCCGGGATCCAGCCGATATTGCCGCTGGTGTCGGCATAGACCTGGTTCTCGCCAGGCGCGCCCCAGCGGTTCATGGCGGCGCGGAACTGGTCCCAGTTGCGCGCGCGCATATAGTCCATCGAGCCGAAGTACGGCGCCATGCCGTAGTCGAGCCACGCGGCGCGCAGCGCCCAGGCCTGCGCGCGGCCGGCATCGGCGACCAGCACCGGGCCGTGGCGCGTGAAGTCGATGGTGACCTTGCGCGGCGCGGACTCGCCCTTGACCACGATCTCTTCGGTGATGGTCTCCATCGGTTCCCAGCGGCCCTTGTACTTGTACTCATGCGGGTTGGCCGGATTGAGCTCGTAGCCGTACAGGTCTTCCTGGTCCATGTAGAAGCGCGTCAGGCCGAAAGCGATGGTGCCGTTGTGCCCGATCGAGATGCCGGGCAGGAACGGCTCGCCCGCGCCGATCACCGACATCCCCGGCGCGTTCAGGTGGCTGATATAGCGCAGGCTGGGCGCGCCGTGCGAGCGGTGCGGGTCGTTGGCCAGGATCGGGCGGCCGGTGGTGGTGCGCTTGCCGCCGATGACCCAGTTGTTCGACCCGAGGCTGCGGCCGGTATCGCTGTTGGGGTCCACCAGTGCGTAGAGCTGGTCGAGCGGGATGCTGGCGGCCTGCGCATTGCCCCACGCCTCTTTCGGGAAGCGCGCTGCGGCGGTGGCCAGTTCGTAGGCGCGGCGCAGTTCGGCGGCGGGAACCGTGCAGGGGTCGATGCCGGGGCTGAGCCTGGGCTCGATCTGCGGGTCGAGTTCGCGGCGCAGCCAGTCGGCACGCGGGGCGTCCTGCCTGGCCTGGCAATAGAGCTGGGCGCGTTCGACTTCGCCGGTGAAGTTGAGCGTCAGGCCGTGGTGGCGGATGCGCACGATATCGTCGGCGCGCCAGCGCGCAGGCTTGTAGTTGAGCTTGCGGAATTCCGGCGGCAGCAGCTCGGGCTTCTGCTCGGTCAGCGCCACATAGGCGTTCACTCCGGCCACGAAGGCCTCGGCCACGCGCTTGGCGTCGGAGCCATAGGCCAGCCATTCGCGGTACATGTCGCCGCGGAACAGCACCGCGCGCGCCATGCGGTCGCCATCGGCATAGGCCGGGCCGAAGTCCCTGGCCATCTCGCCGAGTCCGCGCTTGCGCCACAGGTCAATCTGCCACAGGCGGTCGCGCGCGGCCATGAAGCCCTGCACGAAGAAGGCGTCGTAGAGCGTGCCGGCATAGATATGCGGCACGCCCCAGCGGTCGACCAGCACGCTGGCGGGCTTTTCCAGGCCGGGCACGGCCAGCACGTTGTTGCGGGCGTGGGCTTCGGCCATGGCGGCCGGGATGGTGGCGGCGAGCAGGGCCAGCGCAGCGGCCAGGCGGCGGGGGGTGCGTAACATCAGGTCTCCTCGGTGTTGTGATTGGCTGCAGATGTCTTGCAGTTCACACCGAAGATAGTGCATCCCCGGCCAGCGCGCGAGCCGCGCGGCCGATCTCCGCACGGCGCGTGCCGCTGCGGGTTCGCTCAGTAGACGTCGCGCCGGTAGCGGCCGTCGTCGGCAAGCCGGCGCAGCGCGTCTGCGCCGAGGATCCCGGCCAGTGCGTCATGGATGCCGCCGGCCATGCCCTGCAGGCTGCCGCAGACATAGATGGCGGCGCCGTCCGCCACCCATTGGCGCACCGTATCGCCCTGCGCGCGCACGGCGTCCTGCACGTAGCGCGCCGCGCCGCCGTCGCGCGACCAGGCATGGTCCACGCGCTGCAGCGTGCCGTCGGCCTGCCATGCGGCCAGTTCCCCGGCAAAGAACGCGTCATGCTGCGCCGAGCGCTCGCCGAACAGCAGCCAGTTGCGGCGCTGCCCGGCCGCGGCGCGGGCCTTGAGCTGGGCGCGCAGCCCGGCCAGCCCGGTGCCGTTGCCGACCAGGATCAGGGGCCGGTCGTCAGTCGGCGGGTGGAAGCTGCGGTTGGTGCGGATGCGCAGCGCGATGCGGGTACCCACGGGCGCGTGCTCGGTCAGCCAGCCGGAGGCCAGGCCGAGGCGGCCGTCGTCGTAGCGGGTCTGCCGCACCAGCAGTTCGAGTTGCCCGTCCCGCGGCAGCGAGGCGATCGAATACTCGCGGTGCGGCAGCGGCGGCAGCGTGTCCACCAGTTGCTGCGGCGGCAGGCCCAGCATCGCCGCGAAGTGCGCCTCAGGCAGCGGCATGCGTGTGCCCAGCGCCTCGGCGAACGTGGCGTCGCGGCCGTCGCAGCGCACCGGTGTGGCGCCGTCGAGGCCAAGCCGCGCCAGCAGCCGTTCAACCTCGGCCGGCGCGTGGCACGGGCCGATCTCGGCGATGTCGCCGGCTTGCCAGTCCATTGCCGCATCGCCCTGCGGCGCCAGCGACAGGTGGAACACCGGCGCACCCTGGCTGCCGGGGTTCAAATGATGGCGTTGCGCGAGCCGCCAGCTGTCATAGCGCGGCCGTTCCCAGTCGGCAATTTCCGCGCCGCCGCTCAGGGCCGACAGGTGGTTCTGCCAGTGGCGCAGGGCGCCTGCGTCCCCGTTGTCGACTTCGACCAGATCAAAGAGCGGCTGCGCACGGTGGCGCTGCAGCCAGCCGTCGAGCTTGTGGCCGAAAGCGCAGAAGCGCGCGTAGCTGCTGTCGCCGAGCGCGAGGATGCCATAGCGCAAAGACTGCAGGCCATCAGCGCCGGCCAGCAAGCGGCGTGAAAAACCGGACGCGCTGTCGGGGGCGTCGCCCTCGCCGGTGGTGCTGACCAGGAACAGCGCCTGGCGGCATGCCTGCAGGCGCTGCGCATCGACATCGGCCAGCGACAGCAGTTGCACCGGCACGCCCGCGCCGTGCAGCGCGGTGGCGGTCTGCAGCGCCAGCTGTTCGGCAAACCCGGTCTGGGAGGCATAGGCAACCAGCGTCGCGCCCTCTTCCGTGCCAGCCAGTGCGGCCGCGCGCGCGCGCCGCTGGCGATAGTGGGCAACCACCGCGCTGCAGAAGCCCGCATAGGCCGCCACCACGCCGGCCGCCATGGCCATGCGCGACGGCCCCAGCACGGACAGCGCGATGCCGCCGGCAACGGCAAGCCAGCTTGCGCAGGCGATGGCGGACGGCATGGCCTTCGCCCTCATGCCAGCATCGCGGCAAAGGCCGGCGAAAGATGTTCATCGAAACCGCCCGGCGTGCGCACCAGGAAGCGCGCGGCAATGCCCTGGCGGCGCGCGTGCGCCATGCCGGCCTCTGGGCCCAGCACCGTCAGCGCGGTGGACAGCGCATCGGCCAGCATGCACTGCGCATGGATGACCGTGACCGAGGCCAGCGCGTGGCTGGCTGGATAGCCGGTGCGCGGATCGATGGTATGCGCGTAGCGGCGACCGTCACTGTCGAAATAGCGGCGATAGTCGCCGGAGGTAGCGATGGACAGGCCGTGCAGCGCCACCAGCGTCTGCCCCCCGGCATCGCAGTCCAGGCCGGGGGGTGATTCCAGCGCGACCCACCACGGCATGCCGTCGGGCTTGACGCCATGGCCGCGCAGTTCGCCGCCGATCTCGGTCAGGTGGTGGTCAAGACCCTGCTCACACAGGTAGCCTGCCACCGCGTCGACGGCAAAGCCCTTGGCGATGGCGCAGAAGTCCAGCGACACGCCCCCCGGCTGCCAAGCGCGCCGGCCCGTGGCATCGACTTCGATGCGGGCCCAGCCGCAGCGGCCGCGCGTGGCCTGCACCGCGTCTGGCGGCGGCGGCGCGGTGCGCGCCGGTGCTGGGCCGAAGCCCCACAGGTCGACCAGCGGACCGGCGCTCGGGTCATAGGCGCCACCGCTGTCGCGCGCCACCTGCAGCGCGCATTGCAGCACCATGAAGCAGTCTTCAGGCAGCGCGTGCCAGCTGCCGGGTGCCGCGCGGTTGAAACGGCTCAGGTCAGAATCCGCTTCCCAGTTGCTCATCTGCGCGATCACGCCATCGAGCACGGCCCGGATGCCGGCGGCGATGGCGTCCGCATCCGTCGCCGGCGGCAGCGGCGCCGCCACCGACCAGGTCGTGCCCATGGTCTGGCCGCCCCAGCGCTGCAGCCGCGTATCGGCTGCGGGTGGCTGCGGCGGCGCGGTCAGCGCGACAGGTACCAGGACGCGGTTCAAACCCGGCAACCGGCTTATTGCGGCAGCACTTCGACCGTCACCGCATAGACGGCACGGCGCGATTTGGCCTGTTTGAAGGTGGTCTTGTCGTCCTTCACCTCGGCTTCCATCCAGTACATGCCTGGGGCCGGCCACTTGACGCTGAACTTGCCGTCGGCGTCGGTGGTGGCGCTGAACTCCTGCAGCTGGTCGCGGTAGCGGATGCCGCCCGGCACCACCGAGACCTTCAGGTTGCTGGCGGGCTTGCCGTCGAGCAGCATGCGGAAGCTGGCGGTGTCGCCCGCGACCAGGTCGTTCGGGTGCGTGATCGGAGCCAGTTCCAGGCCGCGGCCGGCGGTGCGCAGGCCCTTGTCGCTGGGCTTGCCGGCGGTGACGAAGGATTCGATGCGGCCTTCGGCCTGGGTGACCTGCAGGTCCTGCGCATTGGCCGGGACTTCCTTGGCGAAGTTCTCGGCCGAACCGCGCCAGCGCTTGGCCTGGCCGTCGACCTTGTAGCTGGCGAACAGGCCGTTGTTGACCACCGCCACGCGGTAGGTGCCGGGTTGGGTCAGGTGCAGGTCGAAGGTGCTGCGGTACTTGCCGGTGGCCGCGTTCTCGGCCTTGACGGCGCTGCCGTCGGGCGCGGTCACCTGCAGGTTGTCGAGCCGCATCGGCACGTGCTCGAAATAGAACAGGTCGTTGGAGACAGCGGCGTCCACGGTCACCCACGGATCGCTGCCGGACAGCACGGTGGCCGACGGCAGCAGCCACTGGCGGTGCGCGTGCGCGGCCAGCGGCGCCAGGGCGGCCAGGGCGAGCACGGCCACGCGCGTGGCCATGCGGGTAGATGCGGCGGACATAAGGGAAGGTTTCATCGTCTGGCTCCGGAAGGATTACGGCTTCAGTTCGACGGTCACGCCGCCGAGTTCGTGTTCGCCCTTGGCGCGGGCGGTCTGTGCGGCTTGCGGCGGCCATGTGAACGGCACGCGCAGCAGTTCGCGCCCGCCCACTTCACGCGCGGCTTCCACCACCAGCTGGTAGTTGCCGGCGGGCAGCTTGCCCAGCGGCGCCTTGCCGTCGCTGAAGCTCACGCCGTGCTCGCCCGGCGCGCGCGTGGCACCGGAGATGCCGTCGGCCGGCATGTGCAGATCGCGGCCGGCCTTGCGCCACCACTGGCGCATGTCCTTGAGCCACTTGGTGCCTTCGCCGTCCTTGAGCTTGCCGTCGTACCAGACCGCCAGGGTCTGCACCGGGCTCTGGTCAGCGCGCTCGACCCACATCGCCACATAGGGGCGGTGGTACTCGGCCACGGTCAGGCGCGGGATTTCGACCTTGACGTTCAGGTCCGCGGCCAGCGCGGGGCCGGCCAGGGGAACCGCGGCCATGCCGGTCAGGGTGACGGTGAGCAGTCGGCGCATATCGGAGAAACCTCGTCAGTGAGATGCAGGAAGGAAAACGGTTGGAATGGTTGACTCAATGGATAAACAGGAGCGCCAGCAGCACCGGGACCACCAGCCCCAGCCCCACCAGCGGCCAGGTCCCCACGCGCCCGGCCGCATGCAGCTTGAGCAGGAACAGGCCGGTCACGCTGAAGACCAGGCACGCCAGCGCGAACACATCCAGGAACAGGCTCCACGCGGCGCCGGTGTTGCGGCCCTTGTGCAGGTCGTTCAGGTAGGAGATGGCGCCGCGCGTGGTTTTCTCGTACTGGGCTTCGCCGCTGTCGAGTTCCAGGCTGACCCAGGCGTCGCCACCCGGACGCGGCAGCGCCACGTAGATCTCGTCGGCGGACCATTCGGCCTCGCGCCCGCTGGCGTCGATGTCCAGCGCCTGCGCCAGCCAGTCGGCCAGCACCGGCGGCACCGGCGCCTTCTTTTCACGCGCCTGGGCATCGCCCGCCGGCGCTTCGGCTCGCACCTGGTCGAGCACACGCGTGGGCATGGTGGCGTGACGCGTCTCGACCGCGGGCCTGGCCTCGATTTGTGCGGCGTGGTTGAGCGTGAAGCCGGTGACGGCAAACAGCAGCATCCCGATCAGGCAGATCGCGGAACTGATCCAGTGCCACTGGTGGAGATGCTTGAGCCAGAAGGCACGGCGCTGCTGGCCGGAGGCCGGCTGGGTTTCGGTCATTGCGGTTGGTCGGCGGGCGCAGCCCAAGTGGTGGCCCGGTCTTGCCTTGTGTACGGATAGCTGTAGCGCCCCTTGTGCGCATCACACGGCGCTCAGGTGTGCCATTGTCTGCACAATGGCTGGCGGAAGAGAGAAGGATAATCGTTCGCATTTGAAATCGCAAACGGTCCGGGGTGGGCGCTGGATTACAGCGCGTTACAACGTGAAGCAGCGGGACGGATCACTTGTCCGCGGCGCTCCGATTCGCTGGAAGAGATGTGCAATGCACAAGCCCGACGGCACATGCAAGCCAATCAACCACATCACCCGAAGGGGTGAAATTCCCCGGTCAAGTTAGTTGCCTCCTGCGCCGTTAAGGCGATGACTCACACGCATGCGACCGGCGCCACCGATGCATGACGCCGCCGGCGTGTCGCCGACAAGAAACGCGCAGTGCGCGGAATATGGAGGAGTGGAAGCAATGCTGCACAACCTGAGCCTGAAGAAGAAGCTGTTATTGCCGCTGGTGCTGAGCTGGATCTGCCTGCTCGGCATCACGCTGTGGAACGCGTGGCAGATCCGCACGCTACGCATGGAAGAGCGGCGCCTGGACCTGGCCCACGTCACCGACACGGCATTCTCGGTGGTGGCCGAGTACGAGGCGCTGGCCAAGGCCGGCAAGCTGACGCAGGACGAGGCCAGGAAGCAGGCCATCGAGCGCGTGCGCGCGATGCGCTTCGGCAGCGATGGCTATTTCACGCTGATGCGCTCGGACACCGTGGTGCTGATGCATCCGTTCAAGCCGGAGATGAACGGCAAGGCCATGGAAGGCACCAGGGACCCCAACGGCGTCTACCTGTTCCGCGACATCGCCGAGATCGGCAAAGGGCCTGGCAAGGGCTTCGTCGAATACCTGTGGCCCAAGCCCGGCGCCGAAGCGCCGCAGCCCAAGCTGAGCTACGTGGCCAACTTCCGCCCGTGGGACTGGAACTTCATCGCGGGCCTGTACCTGGACGACATCGAGGCGGCGTTCCGCGCCGAGCTGATGAAGGCGTTCGGCATCCTGCTGGGGGTTGGCCTGCTGATGTCGCTGGTGATGGTGCGCGTGGCCGCCAGCCTGCAGCGCCAGCTGGGCGGCGAGCCCGCCACCACGGCGCACATCGCCGCGCGCATTGCCGAAGGCGACCTCGGCAGCCAGGTCGAGGTGCGCCCCGGCGACGAGCACAGCGTCCTCTATGCGATGCAGCGCATGCAGGCGCGCCTGACCGGCGCGATCGGCAGCATCCGCGGCTCGGCCGATTCGATCGCGGGCGCGGCCAAGCAGATCGCCGCGGGCAACGCCGACCTGTCGCGCCGCAGCGAAGAACAGGCCGCGTCGCTGCAGGAAACCGCCGCCAGCATGGAGCAGCTCACCAGCACCGTGCGCCAGAGCGCCGAGAACGCGCGCCAGGCCAGCCACCTGGCCGAAGGCGCATCGGACATCGCCGTGCGCGGCGGCACCATTGTCAGCCAGGTGGTGGACACCATGGGCGAGATCAAGAACGCCTCGGGCAAGGTGGTCGACATCATCGGCGTGATCGAGGGCATTGCCTTCCAGACCAACATCCTCGCGCTCAACGCGGCAGTGGAAGCGGCGCGGGCCGGCGACCAGGGCCGCGGCTTCGCGGTGGTGGCCGGCGAGGTGCGCACGCTGGCACAGCGCAGCGCCACCGCGGCCAAGGAGATCAAGGCGCTGATCGGCAACTCGGCGCAGCGCGTTGACGACGGCGCGGTGCTGGTGGAAAGCGCGGGCAAGGCCATGGACGAGATCGTCGGCGCGGTCAAGCGCGTGACCGACCTGATGGCCGAGATGCGCGCGGCCACCGAGGAGCAGACCGGCGGCATCGAGCAGGTCAACCAGGCGGTGTCGCAGATGGACCAGATGGCGCAGCAGAACGCCGCGCTGGTGGAAGAAGCCGCGGCCGCCGCCGCCTCGCTGGAAGACCAGGCCGACGCGCTGCATCACGCGGTCGGCCAGTTCCGGCTGGCGCAGGCTTGACGGCAGCGCCGCCGCTTGTCACTTGGGCGTCATACGCACCAGACTGCTGCGTGTATCATGAAGCGCAGCCGGCCGCCCCATGCGGTCGGCATGGACTCTGACCACTACCGGGAGAGCGCATCATGATGGCATTCATTGGCACCGTGTTCGTTGGCCTGATCGTCGGCCTGATCGCCAGGGCGGTCAAACCCGGCGACGACAAGATGGGCTGGATCATGACCATCGTCCTGGGCGTGCTGGGCTCGCTGGCTGCCGGCTACGTCGGCCGCGCCATGGGCTGGTACCAGCCGGGCCAGCCGGCCGGGTGGATCGCGTCGGTGCTTGGCGCGATCGTGCTGCTGGTGATCTACGGCATGGTCCGGCGCAAGGGCTGACTGGCGCGGCGCACGCCAACGGCATCGTTGGCGTCGGCCAGGTCCGGTACCTCGGGCGCGGCAGGCGCCTGCGGTACCGCGGCAGCATCGGGCTTGCCGCTGCGCGCCGGCGCCTGGAGACCCTGGGCCAGCGCGGCGCCAGGCACGGCATCGGCCGGCGCGGCCATGGTGGGCACGCGCGGCGTACGCAGCCCGGGCGCAGCATCGCGGCAGCGCAGCAGCGCGCGGTCGCCACCCGGCGCCATCGCCGACACCTGCGGCGCGATCGCCCGCAGGACCCGCACCGCCAGCGCGCTGGTAAAGCTGTAGCGCGCCGCATAGGGTTCTCTCACATTGACCACCACGGTGCCGAAGAAGCGCTCGCCCAGCGTGAACACAAAGGTGGCCGAGCGGTTCACCGAGCGCGACGAAATCAGCCGCCCACCCGGCCCGTAGACCTGGTAGCGCTGGTCGCCGGTGCCGGTCTTGCCCGCCACCGCCAGCGTGGCGCCATCACGCCCCGGCACCGTGAAGGCGCCGCGAATCGACTTGGCAGTGCCGCGCTCCACCACGTCCAGCATCGAGCGCCGTGCCAGCTCTGCCACCTCGGCCGGCAAGACCCGCTTGCCCGGGCCCGGCTGCAGCACGTAGCGCGTGGCGTACGGCGTGCCGTCGGCAAACGCCAGGCTGCGCACCGCCGTGTTCTGCGTGACCACGCCGCCCGCCAGCAGGATGCCGGCCAGCTCCGCCAGCGCGGCCGGCCGGTCGCCCGCGGCACCGATGGCGCTGCCGTACGACGGTGTCAGCGAATCGAACGGATAGCCCAGCCGCTGCCAGCGCCGCGCAATCCGCGTGAAGGCATCTTGCTCCAGCAGCGCGCGGATGCGGTTGTCCTGGCCGGCCTTGCTGCGCGTGCGGAACAGCCATTTGTAAACTTCCTGGCGCTCGGCGGTGCTGGCCTTCAGGATCTCTGCCAGGGTCGCGTCGGGGTGCTGGTCGAGGTACTCCACCATCCACAGTTCCAGCGGATGCACCCGTGACAGGTAGCCCCGGTCGTTCAGGTTGAACTTGTCCTTGCCGTACTTGCGGTACAGCGCACTCAGGTCTTCGCCGGCCAGCTGCTTGTCGCCCAGGCGGGCGCGCATGATGCGGATGTAGCTGTCCTCGTCCAGCTGCGGCCGCGCGCTCAGCAGTGTCACCGACATGCGCACCGCGTTCAGGTGCGGCGTAGTCATGCGCACGCGGCCCAGCAGCGTGGTCAGGCGCAGCTCAGAACTCTTGCCGCGGTAGCGCTGGTAAAAGTTCGTCATGTAGGCGCTGCCCTCCTGGTCGGCAAAGCGCTCCAGGTAGGCGCGCCGGCCGGGCGCGTCGCGGTCATCGAAGAGCTCGCCAATGTCCGGGCTGGCGTGGAAGGTCTCGTAGCGCACGATGTCGCGCATCATGCGGATGAAGACCAGGTTGACCGAGTGCTGGAATGCGGTCCGCACCGTCAGGTTGCGCATGCCCGATTCACGCTCGAAGTTGGTGAAGCTCTGCAGGCCGCCGCCGGTGTAGAAGGCTTCGCCGGCGCCGCCCGAGTACTTGCGCTCCATGGCGGCCTCGAGCATGGCCATCAGCTCGCGCTCGGCGGGCTTGCGCGCCTTCAGCAAGTATTCGACCGCCCAGTGGCTGAGCGCATCCTGGCGTGCCAGCGGCACCGCGGCCAGTTGGGCGCTGGTCATGCCGGCGTAGCGTGCGTGCAGCTCGCTGATGATCTCCAGGTAGGTCACCAGCGTGCGCAGCTTGGCGGTGGAACCCAGGTTCAGGCGCGCGCCGCTGTTGATATCAAAGGGCTGGTCGATATTGTCGGCCTGGATCCGCACCACGCTGGCATTGCCCACGCGCTCATACAGCGTGAAGCTCGTCATCAGCTTCGACGGATCGTCGTGGTCGCGCAGCAGGTTGTGGCCGTACAGGCCCATGGCGCGCGCATCGGCCTTGTTGTTCACGCGCTGCAGGGTCTCGGTGACGATGCGCTGCGCCTCGCGGTTGACGGTGCTGTCCACGCTCAGGTCGAGCCGGTCCATGTCGTAGCGGCTCTCCACCCCCGTCAGCCGGGTGATATCGGCGCGCACCCGGTTGACGGCCTTGCGCGTGACAAAGGGCTCCTGCGGCGGGCTCTGGGGTGGCGCGGCCTTGTCCAGCGGCTGCGCCAGCGCCGCGTCGCGCAGCTCGGCGGTGATGACATTGTTGGCCGCCAGCAGGCGCAGGTAGCTGCCGGTCAGCGCATCCAGGTTGGTGTCGTCGCGGCGCAGGTGGTAGGACGGGCGGCGCTGCGAGATGATCAGCGACAGCGCGCGCTTGAAGGCCTGCGCCTGGCGCGGATCGGGCGCGCGCTGGTCCAGTTCCTTGAGCAGCCGGTTGACCTCGCCGAAGTCCTCGCCATACCAGACCCAGAGCCCATCGCCGATGCCGTTGATCTCGCCGAAGCCGGCGCGCGCCGACAGCGGCACCGTGTTCAGGTAGTCGACCACGATGCGCTCGCGCGCGCGCTGGGTGTCGGGGCCGTCCAGGTAGGCACGCAGCGACGCCGACGCCATCTGGCGGAATTTCTCGGGGATCGATGCGGTGCGGCCTTCGGGCGAGTGCCGGTATTTCTCGATCTGCGTGGCCAGCGTGCTGCCGCCGGGCGCGTCATGCGACTTGTCGGCAAGCCGGATCACCTGGTCAAGCACCGCGCGCGACAGCCGGCGCCAGTCCAGCGCCGGGTTCATATTGGGGTATTCCGGGTTGAGCAGGCCCTGGTTCTCGACATAGAGCAAGGCGCTCACCAGCAGTGGCGGCACCGCGCCGAAGTCCTGGTACTGGCGCTGCGGATAACGCTCGAACGCCAGCGTCAGCCCGTTGCAGTCGCGCAGCAGCAGGCCCGCCTGGTTTTTCTCGCGGTAGGGCGTGAACAGGCCTTCGTCGATCAGCCGCACCATGTCGGGCGACATGCGCGCCTGTTCGGCAGGAACGTAGCCGCGCTGCTCCAGCCGCTGCGCGAACAGCGGCATCCGGCCGTAGCCCATGCGGGCGTCATAGGGCCCGGAATGCGGGAAACGGATGCTGTCGCTGGCGCCCGGCTGGATCTCGAATGTCAGTCGCTGCCCCAGGCTGCCGATCAGCCGCGCCTGCAAGTGCGAGTTGCGCACTTCGCTTGCGACAAAGCTGTACACGACATAGGCGCCCCCACCAAGGGCGACCGCCAAGCCAGCGAAGATCCAGCCACGACGCGACACGTTTGGGCTTCCCTGTTGGGCCGATGCAGCGCGCAGGCGCTGCCATGCACCGGCTCGAAGCGCTATGTTCTCGCGGCGCGCGCACGCCGCGCGCCGCCTGTCTTGATATTAGTAGGAGTAAAGGCAGCCTGCAGCAAGCGCGCGCGCGGGCATCGTGCCGTTGCATACAGGCATCACTCCAGGCAGCGCCTGCGCCACATTGCGCCCCTGTCCGAAAGGGTCATCAGGCTGCCTGCGCGCGTGCCACGGGCCGTCCCCCGAACGGGTAACCCGGGTCGTTGTAGCCATGCGTCGAGGCATGACCCGGCGACACCAGCGCATCGACCATCGATTCTTCCTCGGGTGTGATGACGGCACCGGGAGCGCCCAGATAGTCCTCGAATTGCGCCAGCGTGCGCGGACCGGCAATGACCGACGAGATGATCGGGTTGGCCAGCACCCACGCCGTGGCGAACTGGCCCGGCGTCAGCCCGCGCCCTTCGGCATGGACCTTGAGCTGCTGTGCGATCACCAGCGATTCTTCGCGGAACTCGGTTTCCATCATGCGGCGGTCGGCGCGGCCGGCGCGCGTGCCCTCGCCCGGTGCCTGCCCGGGTGCGTACTTGCCGGTCAGCACGCCGCGCGCCACCGGGCTGTAGGGCACCACGCCCAGCCCGTAGTGCTCGCATGCCGGCAGGATCTCCACCTCCGGCATCCGGTTCAGCAGGTTGTAGTAGGGCTGGCACGCCACCGGGCGCGGCACGCCCAGCTCGCCGCACAGCCGTGCGATCTCCGCGATGCGCCAGCCGCGGAAGTTCGACACCGCCCAGTAGCGGATCTTGCCGCTGCGCACCAGGTCGCCCATCGCCCGCACCGCCTCTTCCAGGTTCGCGCCGGGATAGTCGCGGTGCAGGTAGAGAAGGTCGATGTAGTCCGTCGCCAGCCGGTGCAGGCTGTCCTCCACCGCGCGCAGGATCCAGGTCCGCGAATAGTGCCCGTGATTGGGCGCCGCCTGCATCGCGTTGCCCAGCTTGGTGGCAAGCACCCAGTCGTGGCGGCTGGCGGTCAGCAGGCGCCCGACCATCTGCTCCGACGCGCCCTTGGTATACACGTCGGCGGTGTCGATGAAGTTCACGCCGTGATCGCGCGCGCTGGCGACGATGCGGGCGGCTTCGGCCTCATCGGTCTGGTCGGCGAACATCATGGTGCCCAGGCAGAGTGCCGAAACGCGCAGGTTGCTGGCGCCGAGGCGGCGGTAAGGCATGGTGGTGGCGGGCATGGTGGCTCCTTGGGATGGGGTGGGATGGCGTCGGGGTGGCCAGGCCGGACTGAACGGAATGGCCAATTGTGATCACAATCCCACATTCTGCCGCTTCCGGGTCCGGCATGCTGGCGCCGCCAGAGAACAACCGGGGAAATTCGCCGATACTCCCCGATTTATTGCCGGCCATCTGCAGAAAGAATCGGCGAACGTGATTGGGATATATGCGGACAGGGGAATTTTGAACACCCGCCAACCTGATTCCGTTCGCTGCAATGCCTGGGACCGGTACTGAGCAAGATACTGGGCAAGCTTAGCAAGGATTTTTTACCGAAATGACTAAGACATTTCAGATGCGCCAAGGCGAGTCGCCCATTTGCGGGCCAGGGAACGGAAAATAAGCATTTTCGCCACAACAGCAATATTTTTGACATTCCGCCGGCAGCGAACTGAGTAAAATGACGCCCGCCAAAATGCGACCCTTTCACCATTGATTTTTCCCGCCAGAATCATGAATCGCCATACCTGCCTTTCCGCCCCAGACCGCCAGCACGGCGCGTCGGCGGCGCTCGGGCGCCCGGTTTGCGCAAAAGGCGGGCGGGCATGAAGGCGGGCACCGCCGGGGACAACCGCAGCGCGGCGCTGGCCTTTGGCATTCGTGCCTGGTCGGCCTGGGCCGACGGCCTGCAGACGCAGGCTGACTGGCGCAAGTGGAGCGCCGCCCCGCACCTGCCAGCGCCACAGGCGCAGGCCCCGGCCCTGCCGGAAATGGCCGCGATGCTGCGCCGCCGCCTGCCCCTGCTGGGTCGCGTGGCGTTGGCGTCGGCCTATGCCTGCGCGCCAGGCGATATCGGGAATACCAGGGTCCCCGCGGTCTTTGCCTCGCGCCACGGAGATACCGGCCGGCTGGTAACGATGCTCACGGAACTGGCAGCCGGCGAGCCGCTGTCGCCGACCGCGTTCGGCTTGGCGGTGCACAACGCTATTGGCGCAGTGCGCTCGATAGACCTGGCCGATACGGGCAACCTGCAGGCGCTGTCCGCCGGACGGGACACCGTGGAGACGGCCGTGCTGGAAGCGTGCAGCTTGCTGGCCGACGGCGCGCCCGAAGTCATGCTGGTCAACTACGACGCGCCGGTGGCAACGCCCTATGCCGAGTTCGAGGACGAGCCCGGCTGCCTGTACAGCTGGTGCTGGCGCATCGGCGCCCCGCGCACGGGCGAACCCTGGTACACGCTTGCACTGGCAAACGAGCCCGCCGCTGCACCGACGCCACAGTTGCCCCACGGCCTCGAGGTGCTGCGCTTCGTGCTCGCCGGCGACGCCCAGCTGCGCCATCGGGGCGAGAACGCAACCTGGCAGTGGCAGCGCCATGGTTGAGCGCCTCGATCGCGCCTGGCGCGTCTGCGCCACCGGCCTGTGCTTTTCCGGCTTCGGGCTGGGCGGGCTGGTGCTGCGCGTGCTGGTGTTTCCGGTGCTGACGCTGGCGCTCTGGAGCGCGGTGCGGCGCCAGCGCGTTTGCAAGGATGTGATTCACTACGCGTTCCGGCTTTTCCTGTGGCTGATGTGTACCGTGGGCGTGATCCGCTATGAGGTGCGGAACGCGCAACGGCTGCGGCGCCAGGGGCTGCTGATCGTCGCCAACCATCCGTCGCTGATCGACGTGATCTTCCTGATCGCGCTGACGCGCCGCTCCGATTGCGTGGTCAAGGCCAGCCTGGCACGTAACCCGTTCACGCGCGGGCCGGTGCTGGCCACCGGCTATGTGCAGAACGATTCCGGTGCGGCCATGGTGCAGGGCTGCATCACTTCGCTGCGCGCGGGCAATAACCTGCTGATTTTTCCGGAGGGCACGCGCACGCCAGCCGATGGCAGCTTGCGGCTGCAGCGCGGCGCCGCCAACATCGCGGTGCGCGGCGGCATTGCGCTGACGCCGGTGATCATCCGCTGCGAGCCGCCCATGCTGCGCAAGGGCGACAAGTGGTACCGCGTGCCGGTACGCCGGCCGCGCTACGTCATCGAGGTGCGCGAAGACCTCGACCCCCGGCAACTGGCTGGACCCGGCATCGCTGGTACCAACGACGCCATGGCTGTACGCGCAGTCACGCTGGCATTGACCAACTATTTTTCCAGGGAGATACGCCGTGAAGGCGCTTGAACAAGAAATCAAAGAACTGATCGTCTCGTCGCTGTCGCTTGAGGAAATGGCGCCCGACGACATCGATACCGATGCGCCGTTGTTCGTCGAGGGCCTGGGCCTGGATTCGATCGATGCACTCGAGCTCGGCCTGGCACTGCAGAAGCGCTTCGGCGTCTCCATGAGCGGCGACAAGGAAGTGGTGCGCGGACGCTTTGCCAGCGTTGCGGCGCTGGCGGCCTTCGTGACCGCACATCGCGCCGAACAGGCCGCGGCCTGAGGCGCCCACCGAGTACCCTGACCCCTTCAAGCTAGTAGGCATGGCCATGACCCACGACGAAATCTTTGCGCGCGTTTCAGCAGTCCTGCAGGACTCCTTTGAAATCGAAGCGGACCGCATCCGGCCGGAAGCCCGGCTTTACGAGGACCTGGACATCGACAGCATCGACGCGGTGGACCTGCTGGTCAAGCTCAAGCCGATGCTGGACAAACCCCTCAAGCCCGAGCAGTTCAAGTCCGTGCGTACCATCCAGGATGTGGTACAGGCACTGGCGCTGCTGATCGACTCCGATTCCGCTGCGACGGCCTGATGGCGTGGCGCTCCTGGGCCTTGGGCGCGCTGATGCTGTGCTACCCGGTCGCAGTCTACGTCGGCCTGCAATACTGGCCGCCGCGCATGGTGGCGCTGCTGCTGGTCGCGCTGCTGGCACTGCGCCTGGCCGCCGTGCGGCACGCGGGCTGGCGGCCACTGGCGCTGGCCGCGGCCGCGCTCGCGCTGGCGGTGTTCGCCTCCGGCGAGGCGATGCCGCTCAAGCTGTACCCGGCGCTGGTCAACGCGGTGCTGCTGGCCGTGTTCGGCTGGAGCCTTTGGCGTCCGCCCAGCGTGGTGGAGCGCATCGCGCGGCTGCGCGAGCAGGCGCTGCCGCCGTCGGGCGTGTCCTACACGCGCAAGGTCACTGTCGCATGGTGCCTGTTCTTCAGCGTCAACGGCACCCTGGCAATCGGCACGGCACTGTTTGCGAGTGACCGGGTCTGGGCGCTATACAACGGCGTCATTGCCTACGTGCTGACCGGCGCCATGTTCGCCGGCGAGTGGCTGGTGCGCCGGCAGGTCATGGCGGGAGGCCGGCATGACTGAGTGGCCGGGAATCCGTGGCGCGATGGCCGCGCTCGCCCGCCGCAACGCAAGCGGTGAGGCCGATGACGATGCAGCGCGCCTGCTGGCGCGCGCAGCCGCATGGCGCGCGGCCTTTGCCGCGGCACCCGGCGAGCGCTGGGCTATCTATCTCGAATCGACCCCGGACTTTGCTGCCGCGCTGCTCGGCGCCTGGCATGCGGGCAAGCACGTGGTGCTGCCCGGCGACATGCGCCCCGATACGCTGCAGGCGCTACGCGCGCATACCGACGGCTGGGCCGGCGAGTTGCCGCAAGGATTGCAGCCGCGGCAAGACGCTGACGGCGAGGCCAGCGACTGGCCGCTGCTGCCGCCCGCCACCTCCATTACGCTGTTCACGTCTGGCTCGACCGGCACGCCCGAGGCCATCCACAAGCGGCTGGCACAGCTCGATGCCGAAACCCGCGCGCTGCAGATGGCATTCGGCACGCAGCTTCCGCGCCATGTGCGGCTGCTGACCACGGTCTCGCACCAGCACATCTACGGCCTGCTGTTCTGCGTGCTTTGGCCGCTGGCAGCCGGCCGCGCCCTGCCGCACGCACGGCTTGCCTTCCATGAGGAAGTGGTTGCGGCTTGCGGCGATGCTCCCGTAGTACTGGTCAGCAGCCCGGCACACCTGCGCCGCATGCCTGAATCCGTGGACTGGACTGCGGCGCGGGCCGCAGTGTGCGCGCTGTTCTCTTCGGGTGGGCCGTTGCCGCAGTCCGCGGCCGAGGACGCGTTGCGCCACCTCGGGCAATCGCCCATCGAGGTATTCGGCAGTTCCGAAACCGGCGGCATCGCCTGGCGCCAGCGCGCGCACCAGCAGGAGCGCTGGACGCCCCTGCCCGGCGTGGCCTGGCGCCTGCAGGACGGCATCCTGGCGGTGTGCTCCGCGCACCTGCCCGACGATGGCTGGCATCTCTGCGCGGACCGGGCGCTGGCCGACGGCGAAGACGGCTTCGTGCTGGCCGGCCGCGCCGACCGCGTGGCCAAGATTGAAGAAAAGCGCGTCTCGCTGACCCGCATCGAGCAGGCGCTGGCAGCATCACCACTGGTGCAGGACGCACGCGTGGTGCTGGTGGACCTGGATGTTGGCACGCGCGTGGCCGCTGCCGTGGTGCTGAACGAGGGCGGCGCCGCCATGCTGGCCGATGCAGGCCGCGCGGCATTGATCGCCACATTGAGAGCAGCGCTGGCCGGTTCCGTGGATGCGCTGGCCCTCCCGCGGCGCTGGCACCTGGCGACCGAGGCGCTGCCGTGCAACGCGCAGGGCAAGACCACCGAAGTTCTGTTGCGAGACCTGTTCCGCCAGACCCTGCCGCGCGCGATCTGGATCGAAAGCAGCGAGCACGCCGCCGCGGCCATGCTCGATATCGGCGCGCACCTGGCTGTTTTCGACGGACATTTTCCCGGCACGCCGATCGTGCCCGGCGTGGCGCAGGTCGACTGGGCCATGGCGCTGGCGCCGCAGCGACTGCCGGTGCCGCCGCGCGAGCGTTTCCTGCGCCTGGACGTGCTCAAGTTCCAGGGCATCATCCGGCCCGGCAGCCAGGTGCGGCTGGACCTGGAATGGCAGCCGGCCAGACTGGCGCTGGCATTCCGCCTGACCTCGGCATCGGGTTCACACGCCAGCGGCCGCATCATCTTCAGGAGCGAACATGGTTGACGCCTTCCGGCCCGTGGTGTTGGTGCCGGTCTACAACCACGAGCGCGCCATCGGCGCCATGGTCGATGCGATCCTGTCCCATCCGGTGCCGTGCCTGCTCGTCGACGACGGCAGCAGCCCCGCATGCGCAGCCGTGCTGCGCGGGCTCGCCGCGCGCCACGATGGCCGCACCGCGGGCCGCGTCACGCTGGTCAGGCTCGAACACAACCAGGGCAAGGGCGCAGCCGTGACCGCCGGTTTCGAGGCCGCCTGGCGCGCCGGCTACACCCACGCACTGCAGATCGACGCGGACGGCCAGCACGACGCCGGCTGCATTCCCGCCTTTCTCGACATGGCACAACGGCATCCGGCGGCCATGGTGTGCGGCAACCCGGTCTACGATGCCTCGGTGCCGCGCGGGCGCCTGATCGGGCGCTATCTGACCCATGTATGGGTCTGGGTCCACACGCTGTCGTTCGCGGTGCGCGATTCGATGTGCGGGCTGCGGGTCTACCCGCTGGCTGACGTGGTGCCAGTGACGCGCGCGGCGCGGATCGGCCCGCGCATGGAATTCGATATCGAGATCCTGGTGCGGCTGGTCTGGCGCGGGGTGCGCATCATCAATATCCCCACGCCCGTGACCTACCCCAGCGATGGCGTCTCGCACTTCCGGGTCTGGCGCGACAACCTGCGCATCTCATGGATGCACACGCGCCTGTTCTTCGGCATGCTGCGCCGCCTGCCGGCGCTGATAGGACGCAAGCTCGCATGAGCATGACCGCACCTGGCGCGGCGCCGGCCACCACCACCGCCGCGCGCCACTGGAGCCGCATCGGCGAAGCCACCTGCGTGTGGGGAGTCTGGTGCCTGTACGCGATCCATCGCCTGTTCGGCCGCCTGGCGTTCCGCGCAGTGCTGTACCCCGTGGTCACCTACTACTGGCTGACGCATAGCACCGCACGCCGGGCCTCTCTCGACTACCTGCGCCGCGTACACCGGGTGACCGGGGCTGGCGCCAGGCCCGGCGCACGCAGTACGCTGCGGCACCTGTATGCGTTCGCCGACACGCTGCTCGACAAGCTGCTGGCGATCGGCGGGCGCTATGCCTTCGGCAACGTCACGCGCGAAGGCGCGGAGGTGATGCTGCGCCAGATCGAAAGCGGCCAGGGCGGCATCATCGTCACTGCCCATATGGGCTGCCTGGAGCTGTGCCGCGTGCTGGCGCGCCATCGCCGCGGCCTGCGCCTGACGGTGCTGGTGCATACCGCGCATGCGCAGCGCTTCAACCGCATCCTGTCCCGCATCGATCCCGGCGCCACGCTGCAGCTGTACCAGGTCGACGAGATCTCGCCGGCCACTGCGCAGGAGCTGGCCGACAAGATCTGCGCCGGCGAGTTTGTCGCCATTGCCGGCGACCGCGCCCCCGCCCATGGCGGACGCGCCGTCAGCATCCCGTTCCTGGGCGCGCCGGCGCGCTTTCCTGTAGGCCCGTACGTGCTGGCCGCGCTGATGGACTGCCCGCTGTTCGCGATGGGCTGCATCCGCCACGGCGACGGCCACCTGCTGCGCTTTACCGAACTGGCGCGCACTGTGCGCCTGCCGCGCGCCGGCCGCGCCGAGGCGCTGGCCGGCTATGCCCGCGCCTATGCCGACTGGCTGGCCGAACTGCTGGTGCTGTCTCCCTATGACTGGTTCAACTTCTACGATTTCTGGGCCGACCCCGACGCCACCGCCGGGCGGGCGCGCTGAGCCATTGATCGAAAACCTACCGTGCCATGACCCCAGACCTCAGCCACGAGATCACCCTGAGCCCCGCCTTCCACGACCTCGACCCGATGGACGTGGTGTGGCACGGCAACTATGTGCGCTACCTGGAACAGGCGCGCTGCGCGCTGCTGGCGCGCTTTGGCTACGACTATCCCGCCATGCGTGATTCCGGCTATGCCTGGCCGGTGGTCGACCTGCGCCTGCGCTATGTGCGCCCGCTGGTCTACGGCCAGACCGTGACCGTGCGCGCCACCGTCGTCGAATGGGAGAACCGCCTCAAGATCGACTACCTGCTGCGCGATGCTGCGACCGGCGAGCGCCTGTCCAAGGGCTATTCGGTGCAGGTGGCAGTGGACATGCGCAACGGCGAGATGTGCTACGAGTGCCCGCCAGTGCTGTGGGAGCGGCTGGGGGTGCAGCCGTGAAGCGCCGCACCTTGCTGGCCGCCCTTGCGCTGGCCGCCTGCCTGCCGGCGCTGCCGGCACAAGGCGCCGACACGCCGGGCGCAATCGCGGCGCGGCTGGCTGACGCGCCGGTGATCCGCGGCCGCTTCGAACAGCAGCGCCAGCTGGCCGGCTTTACCAATCCACTGGTGTCGCGCGGCGACTTCGTGCTGGCGCGCGAACGCGGCCTCGCCTGGACCACGCGCGAGCCGATCGTGTCGAGCCTGGTGGTCACGCCCACGCAGCTGGTGGTGCGCGGCTCCGATGGCCAGGTGCAGCAGCGCCTGGCGGCGGACGCGCAGCCGGCCATGCGCGTGGTCGGCGAATCGATGATCGCGGTGCTGCGCGGCGACCTGTCGGCGCTGTCGGCGCGCTTTGCGATCGACGCGCGGCTGGCAGGCAAGGACGGTTGGGCGCTGACGCTGACGCCGACCGACAGCGGCATCCGCCGCGCCTTTGCGCGCATTGAACTCACCGGCGACCGCTATGTGCGCAGCATCCGGCTGGAAGAGGCCGGCGGCGATGCCACCCGGATCCGGCTGATCGAGCCGGTGGCCGCGCCGCGCCTTTCCGCCGCGGAGGCCCAGCGCTTTGAGTGATTCGGCCAACCGCGCAGCCAACGGGGCCCGCGCCGCCGCGGGCATGGCGCCGCTTGCGCGGGTGCTGGCGCTGGCCTGGCTAGTGATCGTTGTCGGGCTGGCGCTGCACCAGGCCAGCTTCTGGCGCAGCGCGCGCATCGATACCGATGTGATGGCGCTGTTGCCCGGCAGCGAGCGCACCGCCACCGCCGACCGCGTGCTGCGCCAGCTGGCCGACGGGGTCTCGCGCGAGATCATCGTGCTGGTCGGCGCGCCCGACTGGCAGCAGGCCAGGACCGCCGCACAGCGCTTCGGCCAGGCCACCGGCGCACATCCCGAGCTGCTGCGCCCGGTCGACAGGATCGCCGCGTTCGACTTCGATGCCGCGCTGGCGTTCTACCGGCCGTGGCGCGACCACCTGCTGACCGACAGCCAGCGCGCCATGCTTGGCCACGCCGATGCGGATACGCTGGCGCAGCAGGCGCTGGCGCGGCTGTACCAGTTCACTGCCGGCACCAGCCTGTCGGGCTGGTCGGCCGACCCGCTCGGGCTGTGGCAGGACTGGTGGCTGTCACGCGCCGACCTGACCCGCGTGCGCGAGCGCGACGGCTTGCCGGCCTTCTCCGCCGAAGGCTTGCACTGGGTGCTGCTGACCTACCGCATCAACAAGCCCGCATTCTCGGTCAGCGGCGATACCGATTATGGCGACCTGCTGGCGCGCGCCGACACCAGCGCGCGCGCCGGGCAGGACGCGGTGCGCGTGGTGATGGCAGGCATCCCGCTGCATGCGGAAGCGGCGGCGGCGCAGGCCAGCTTCGAGATGAACGTGATCGGCCTGGGCTCGCTGGCCGCGGTGCTGCTGCTGGTATGGCTGGCCTTCCGCTCGCTGCGCCCGATCGTGCTGGTGGCGCTGTCGCTCCTGATCGGCACCGCCGCAGCGATCTCCGTGACCGGCATCGTGTTCGAGCGCGTGCACCTGATCACACTGGTATTCGGCGCCAGCCTGGTAGGCGTGGCCGAAGACTACGGCATCCACTACTTCGTGACCCGCCAGGCCGATGGCCGGCGCACGCCGGCAGGCGTGATGCGCCTGCTGCTGCCCGGCATGACGCTGGCGCTTTCCACCAGCGTCGTCGCCTACCTGGCGCTGGGCATCGCGCCGTTCCCGGGTCTGCGGCAGATGGCGCTGTTCTCCGCCGTGGGCCTGCTGGCCGCATTCCTGACCGTGGTGCTGTGGTTTCCGCTGCTCGACCGCGGCAGCCTGCGGCCCACGCGGCTGTCTGCGTGGCTGGCCGACAGCCTCGCACGCTGGCCGCGCGTGCACGCCGACCGCCGCACGGCGCTGCTGGCCGCGGTGCTGGCCGCCTTTATCGTGCCTGGCCTGTTGCAGGTGAAGGTGGTCGACGACGTGCGCCAGATGCAAAACTCGCCGCCCGCGCTGATCGAGGCGCAACGCAGCGCCGGCCGCCTGCTCGGCAGCCCCAGCCCCGCGCAGTTCCTGCTGGTGCGCGGCGCCTCTGCCGACCAGGTGCTGCAGCGCGAGGAAGCGGCCAAGGCGGCACTGGCGGGCATCGTGGCGCAGGGTAAACTAGGCAGTTTTGTCGCGCTGTCGGACTGGGTGCCCTCGGCGGCACGCCAGCGGGCCGATGCGGCGTTGGCCGCACCGCTGGAGGCACAGGTGCGTGAGCGCATCGCGCGGATGACAGGGTCATCTGGCACCGCTGCAACATCCGGCATGGCAGGCCCGCAAGATGTACTGACCCTGCAGGCGTGGCTGGCGCATCCTGTCTCGGAGGCCTTGCGCCACCTCTGGCTGGGCCAGGACAAGGGCGGCAAGGACGGCAACTATGCCAGCGTGATGCTGCTGCGCGGCCTGGACGACCCGAACACCATGCCGAAGGTGCGGGCTGCCGTTGCCGGCGTGGCCGGAGTCGAATGGGTCGACCGGGTGGCGGACCTGTCGGGCTTGCTGCACCATTACCGCGTGCTGATGACGTGGCTGCTGCTGGCCGGCGCCGGCGCGGTCAGCGTGCTGCTGGCATGGCGCTACGGCCGCGCCGCGTGGCGCGCGCTGGTGCCGACCTTGCTCGCGGCGCTGTTCAGCGTGGCGCTGCTGGGCTGGATGCAGGTGCCGCTGCAGTTGTTCCCGGTGCTGGCCCTGGCACTGCTGCTGGGCGTCGGTGTCGACTATGGCATCTTCCTGCTAGAACACCCCGGCGATGGCGTGTCGTGGACCGCGATCGTGCTGGGCGCGGCCAGCACCCTGCTGGCATTCGGCCTGCTGGCGCTATCGTCAACGCCGGCGCTGCATGCGTTCGGCGTCACCATGCTGGCTGGCGTCGGCGCGGTCTGGATGCTGTCGCCGTGGTTCCGCCCGCCGGCACCGGCGGGCGATGCGCATGACAGGCACTGACCGCAAGGATTCGCGCCCCAACCTGCAATCCCAAGAATCGGAGCTTGAAGCATATGAAAACGGAAACCACGGATGTCGTCATCATCGGCGCAGGGCCAGCGGGCTCGGTCGCTGCCGGCTTGCTGCGCAAGCACGGGATTCCGGTGCTGGTGATCGAAAAAGAGACCTTCCCGCGCTTCTCGATCGGAGAAAGCCTGCTGCCGCAGAGCATGGCTTATATCGAAGAAGCCGGCATGCTGCGCGCGGTGGTGGAAGCGGGCTTCCAGTACAAGAACGGCGCCGCCTTCTCGCGCGGCACGCAGCAGACCGCCTTCGACTTCCGCGAGAAGTTCTCGCCCGGTTGGGGCACCACCTACCAGGTACAGCGCGCGCGCTTTGACGACGTGCTGATCCGCGAGGCCGCGCGCCAGGGTGCCGAGGTGCGCTTCTCGCACCTGGTGGAAGATGTCGACGTCAGCGGCGCGCAGCCGGAAGTCACCGTGCGCGCGCCGGACGGCAGCCAGTACAAGGTGCGCGCCAGGTTCCTGCTCGATGCCTCGGGCTTCGGCCGCATCCTGCCACGCCTGCTGCAGCTGGAAACGCCGTCGGGCTTCCCGGTGCGCAGCGCGATCTTCACGCACGTGGAAGACCGCATCCCCACCGGCACCTTCGACCGCAACAAGATCCTGATCAGCGTGCACCCGCAGCACCAGGATGTCTGGTACTGGACCATCCCGTTCTCCGACGGCCGTTGCTCGCAGGGCGTGGTGGCGGAGAAGGCGTTCCTGGACCGCTACACCGGCACCGAGACCGAACGGCTGCAGGCGCTGGTGGCCGAAGAGCCCGGCCTGGCGAAGCTGCTGGCCAACGCGCAGTGGGACACCCCCGCGCGCCAGATCGCGGGCTATTCGGCCAACGTGAAATCGTTGTGGGGCAACGGCTACGCGCTGCTCGGCAACGCCGGCGAATTCCTGGACCCGGTGTTCTCGTCCGGCGTCACCATCGCCTTCAAGTCCGCCAGCCTGGCCGCGCAATGCCTGGTGCGCCAGCTCGCCGGCGAGGCCGTGGACTGGGAACAGGACTTCGCACGGCCGCTCAAGGCCGGCGTGGACTGCTTCCGCGTCTTTGTCGAAGCCTGGTATGAAGGCCGCTTCCAGACGCTGATCTTCCATCCCAACGCCACGTCGGAAATCCGCGACATGATCTCGGCGATCCTGGCCGGATACGCGTGGGACCGCGACAATCCCTTCGTCGCCGAACCGCGCCGCCGGCTGGCGGTGCTGGAAGAATTCTGCAACGTGAGATGACCCGCGCCACCTTGTCCGCGCTGGCATTGGCTGCTGCCCTGGCAGCGGGCTGTGCCGCGCCCGGCTCCGCTCCCGAACGCACGGTGCCGGCCGCCGGCGCCACCGCGCTGCTGCGCCTGCCGCCGGCATCGCTGCAGCGCGAGCTGAAGCTGCAGCAGCACATCACGGTCGAGTTCACCGTGCTGGGCCGCACCGAGCGCCGCGAACTGCTGGCGCTGCTCGAAGCCGATGCCGCGCACACGCGCCTGGCCGCCGTCGGCGGCGGGCAGGTGCTGGCGCGGCTGGACTGGGACGGCACCACGCTGCAGGTATCGCGCGCGCCCTGGGCGCCGGCCGAGCTGCAGCCCGAACGCATCCTGAGCGACCTGCAGCTGGCGCTGTGGCCGGCCGCGGCGGTCCGCGCCGCCCTGCCCGGGGGCTGGAGCTTCGATGCGACACCCATGCTGCGCCAGTTGCGCCAGGGCAGCGAAACCGTGGCGGAGATCCGCTACCCGGATGCTGTCACCACGCTGTTCGTGCAGCACCGCGATGGCTACCGGCTGACCATCCGCAACTTGCCCGCCGAGGCGAACGTGAACGCAGGTGGTTCGGCATGACGGCATACCTTAATACCGTCGGCATCCGCTGCGCGCTCGGGCGCGGCCAGGACGCGGTGCGCACAGCCATGTGGCAAGCCGGTGCACCGACGGCCGGCGAAGTCACCGACCGCTACAGCCCGGGCCGTCCGCTGTTGCTCGGCACGGTCAGCGACCTTGCCGACGATTCCGTGCCCGCGCATGCCGATCCGCGCCATCGCAGCCGCAACAACGCCCTGCTGCTTGACGCGCTGGTCCAGGTGCGCCCGGCCGTGGACACTGCCATCGCCCGCGTCGGCCCCGCCCGCGTGGCGGTGGTGCTGGGCACCAGCACCTCGGGCATGCGTGAAGCCGAGCTGGCGATGCAGGCACTGGCAGGCATCGGCGCGTTACCGCCTGGCTACCACTACGGCCAGCAGGAACTCGGCTCGCCCGCCGGCTTTCTCGCCGCCACCTTGGGTACCACCGGACCTGCATACACAATCTCGACCGCCTGTTCGTCCAGCGCGAAAGCGCTGGCGGCGGGCGCGCGGCTGCTGCGCCACGGGCTGGCGGACGTGGTTCTGGCCGGCGGCGTCGATACACTGTGCGCCTTTACCGTGGCCGGCTTTTCCTCGCTGGAATCGGTCAGCGCCGCGCGTTGCAACCCGCTGTCGGCCAACCGCAACGGCATCAATATCGGCGAAGGCGCGGCGCTGTTCGTGATGTCGCCCGAAGCCGGGCCGGTGCGCCTGGCCGGCTGGGGCGAATCGTCCGACGCCTACCACATGTCCGCGCCCGACCCGCAGGGCAAGGGCGCGCAACTGGCCATGCGGCAGGCGCTGGCGCGTGCCGGCATCGGAGCGCAGGCGATCGACTACGTCAACCTGCATGGCACCGCGACCCCCGCCAACGACGTGATGGAAGCCCATGCCGTTGCCGCCGTGCTGGGCCACGAGGTGCCAGTCAGCTCCACCAAACCGCTGACCGCGCACACGCTTGGCGCGGCCGGTGCCATCGAAGCCGCCCTGATGTGGCTGACCCTCGCCGGCAACCCGCGCGGCCAGCTGCCGCCGCACTGGTGGGACGGTGTGGCCGATGCGGCGCTGCCGCCGCTGAATGTGGCTGGGCCGGGCAGCGCGCTTGGGCGCGCGCCGCGCCACGTGATGAGCCTGTCGTTTGCCTTCGGCGGCAGCAACGGCGTACTGGTGCTGGGGGAGGGATAAGCATGCAAGACCTGGATACCCTGCCACCCATTGCCGAAGTGGTGCCCCACGGCGGCGCCATGCTGCTGCTCGACGCGCTGGTGCATGCCGACGACGAAGGCTGCACGGCGCGCGCCACGGTGCAGCCCGCGCAACTCTTCACCGATGCGGCCGGTATGCCCGGCTGGGTCGGCATCGAATACATGGCGCAGGCCATCGCCGCCTGGGCGGGCATGCGCGACCGGCGCGCCGGCCGCGCGCCCGGCATCGGCTTCCTGCTGGGCTCGCGCCGCTATGAGTGCGACGTGCCGGCTTTCCCGATCGGCAGCGAGCTGACCATCAGCGTGCGCGCCGAACTGATCGGGGACAACGGCCTGGGCCAGTTTGCTTGCCGCCTGGCACTGGACGGCTGCGAGGTCGCCCGCGCCAATGTCTCCGTGTTCCAGCCTGCGGATGCGCAGGCCTTTCTGCAAGGACAACAGCCATGAGTAATCCGACCGTGCTGGTCACGGGTTCGTCCCGCGGCATCGGCCGCGCCATTGCCCTGCGGTTGGCCCGCGATGGCTATGACGTGGTGGTGCACTGCCGCTCACGCCGCGACGAGGCCGACTCCGTCGCCGACGCGGTGCGGGCGTGCGGGCGCAAATCCCGCGTGCTGTGCTTCGACGTGGCCCGCCGTGAAGACGCCGCCAGCGCGCTGCTGACCGATATTGCCGCGCATGGCTGCTACTACGGCGTGGTGTGCAACGCGGGCCTGGCGCGCGACGCGGCCTTCCCGGCCATGACCGGCGCCGAATGGGACGAGGTGGTGCATACCAACCTCGATGCCTTCTACAACGTGCTCAACCCGGTGGTGATGCCGATGGTGCAGCGCCGCCAGCCGGGCCGCATCGTCACGCTATCGTCGGTGTCAGGGCTGGTGGGCAACCGCGGCCAGGCCAACTACAGCGCGGCCAAGGCCGGCATCATCGGCGCCACCAAGGCGCTGGCGATCGAACTGGCCAAGCGCGCGATCACCGTCAACTGCGTGGCGCCCGGCCTGATCGACACCGACATGGTCGAGCAGCACGTGCGCGACGAAGCGCTGCGCATGATCCCGGCGCGGCGCATGGGCACGCCCGACGAAGTCGCCGCCACCGTGGCCTTCCTGCTGTCGCCCGATGCGGGCTATATCACGCGCCAGGTGATTTCGGTCAACGGGGGGATGTTCGGGTGAAACGCGTCGTCATAACCGGAACCGGCGCGGTTTGCGCGCTGGGCAATGACTGGGCATCCGTGCGCAGCTTCCTCTCGTCGGGGCGCAGCGCCGTGGTGCGCATGCCGGACTGGGAAGGCATCAAGGGCCTGAACACGCTCCTGGGCGCGCCCGTGCCGCCACTAACGCTGCCCGCGCACTACACGCGCAAGTTGACCCGCTCGATGGGGAAGGTGGCGCTGATGTCGGTGCTGGCCAGCGAAGCCGCCTTGCAGGACGCGGGCCTCATCGGCGACCCGCTGCTGGCCAGCGGCAGGCTTGGCATCGCCTACGGCTCGTCCACCGGCACGCCCGAGGCAGTCGCCGACTTCGGCCGCATGCGCAGCGAGCGCACCACCGAGGACATCAGCGCGACCACCTATATCCGCATGATGCCCCACACCACGGCGGTCAATATCGGCGTGTTCTTCGGCATCACCGGCCGCATCGTGACCACCTCGAGCGCCTGCACCTCGGGCAGCCAGGGCATCGGCTACGCCTACGAGGCCATCCGCAGCGGCCGCCAGGTGGCGATGCTGGCGGGCGGCGCGGAAGAGCTCGATGCCACCGAGGCGGCCGTATTCGATACGCTCTTTGCCACCAGCACCTGCAATGACACCCCGGAGGCCACCCCGCGGCCCTTCGACAGCGCTCGCGACGGCCTGGTGCTGGGCGAAGGCGCGGGCACTCTGGTGCTGGAGGAACTGGAGCACGCCCAGGCGCGCGGCGCGCGCATCCTGGCCGAGATCGTCGGCTTCGGCACCAACAGCGATGGCGCGCACGTGACCCAGCCCAAGGCCGAAACCATGGCCGTGGCAATGCGCCTGGCGCTGGAAGACGCAGGCCTGGAACCTGACCGCATCGGCTACGTCAACGCCCACGGCACCGCCACCGACCACGGCGACGTGGCCGAATCGCACGCCACGCACGCCGTGTTCGGCACTGCCATGCCGGTCAGCTCGCTCAAGAGCTACATGGGACATACTCTGGGCGCATGCGGCGCGCTCGAAGCCTGGATGACCATCGAGATGATGCGCGACGGCTGGTTTGCGCCCACGCTGAACCTGAGCAGCCCCGACCCGCGCTGCGCGCCCCTCGACTACATCATGCAGACCCCGCGCGAGCTGGCGGTAGACTACGTAATGAGCAACAACTTCGCTTTTGGCGGCATCAACACATCGCTGGTGTTCCGCCGTTGGGAAGACTGAAGTCCTTTTTAGATTGCCAACCGCATACCAACCAGAAAAAGGAAGATCTATGAAGCCCGTTCTCTCCGCCGTCGCCCTGACGATCTGCGCCAGCGCCCTGCTCGCCACCCCCGCGATCGCCCGCGACACCAAGTACATGCTGCCGCTGCAGGAAGTGCTCAACATGCCGGAAGCCAAGGAAAAGCTCGACGACTCCTTCCGCTTCTACCTGGCCGGGCAGAAGACGCCGAAGGTGCTGGAGCGCCTGGAGTCGGACGTCTCCAACCGCAAGACCAATGGCGTGGGCAAGAGCGACGAGGACGGCTGCCGCTGGGCCGCGCTGTCGGCGCTGATCGCTCTGCAGGACACGGCCAAGTCCAAGGGCGCCAACGCCGTCATCGACATCGTCAGCTACTACAAGAAGAACGAGGTCGCGAGCGCAACCGACTATGAATGCCACGCCGGTGCGGTGGTGGTGGGCGTGGCGCTGAAAGGCACCTACGCCAAGATCGCGCAGTAATGCCAGCCTGGCTGCGCCTTGGATGTGTGGCAGCGCTTGCCACGCAGGCACCCGACGCGCGGTCGTGGATGTCAGAAGGCGAGCACGCGCGCCTGGCCGCGATGCAGGCAACCCGGCGGCGCGCGCAGTTTGTGGCGGGCCGCTGGCTGGCCCGCACGCTGCTGGCGCAGGCCTTCGGCGGCGGCTGGCAGGACTGGTCGCTGACGGACGGGGAAGATGCGTCGCCCGAAGCCCGCGGCCCGGTTGCGGCGAGACTGTCGATCTCGCACAGCGGCGACCTGATCGCCTGCGCGGTGGGCAGCGATGCACTTGGCCTCGACCTGGAACCCGTGCGGCAACGCAAGGGCCTCGACGCACTCTTTGGCGCAATCACCACCGAGGCCGAGCGTGCCGCGCTTGGCTGCCACGTGACGCCAGCGGACACCATGCATCGGTTTGCGCATGCCTGGACGCTCAAGGAAGCTGGGCTCAAGCGCCACGGCGGCGGCCTGTTCGCCACCATGCTGGGCCATGCGTTGACGTTTGAAGAGGCGTGCGCGCGGGACGCCAATGCCTGTACCTGGATGCATGACGGCCATGTGCTGGCCCTCTGCACCACTGACGTTGATACTGTGACCACACCGGAAATGCCCACAGCCCCGCGTTACTGGCGGCTGGTGCCGAGCGGCTCCGCTGCCATCAACCATGCCTGAATCGATGTCTGAACACGTTGCGCCGGTTGGCGCATGCCATGCCAGGTTGGCCCCATGAACGGGGTCAGCATCTTCTTCCTGCAAGCGATGCTGGTGGTCGCCCTGCCCTACCTGCTATGGCGTGGTGCCGGCCTGCGCTCGGTGTTTCCGCTGGTCGGCGTGCAGGTGCTGGCCGGCATCGTGCTGGGGCCGTCGGTGTTCGGGCAGCTGGCGCCGCAGGGCTGGACCGCGCTGTTCGGCCCCGATCGCCTGCCGATGCTGTCCGGCCTGCAGTGGCTGGCGGTGACGCTGTTCTGCTTCCTGACCGGCCTGCACCTGCGCGAAGACAGCGTGCCTGCGCACTGGCGCGCGACCCTGCAGATCTCGCTGGGCAGCATTGCGGCGCCGTTCGCGCTGGGGGCCGCTGCCGGCTGGTGGATGACCACGGCCGGCTGGCCGGTCGCGGGGGAACTGGCCAGCCCCTCCTGGTTTGCCTGCGCCATGGGCATCTGCACCGCCGTCACGGCGCTGCCGGTGCTGGGTGCGCTGCTGCGCGAAATGCGCCTGACCGGCACCCGCCTGGGCCAGCTGGCGTTGCGCTGCGCGGCCGTCAACGATGCCTGGGTGTGGCTGTTCCTGACCCTGGTGCTGCTGCAGCATGGCGGCCAGGACGGCGCCAGCGGCCTCACCGTGGCGGCCCGCGCCGGTGCCTACCTGGGGTTCATGTTCCTGGCGGTGCGCCCCGCGCTGGCATGGCTGCTGCGCCGCCGCGCGCCGGAGACCGAGCTGCTGCTGGCGATGGCGCTGTTCCTGGTGCTGGCCTCGGCATTCCTGGGCGAACTGGCCGGGCTGCACCATGTGATGGGCGGCTTCGTCGCCGGGCTGGTATGGCCCGCGCGCGAAGCGCAGCGCGTGCGCCAGCAGCTCGAACCGGTCACGGTGGTGGTGCTGCTGCCCTTCTTCTTCCTCGCCGCCGGACTGCGCACCGAGATCTCGCTGGATAATCCGATGACACTGTGGATCGCGTTGCTGTCGCTGGTCATCGCGATCACCGGCAAGATGGCCGGCGTGGCGCTGCCCGCGCGCCGCGCCGGCATGGGCTGGCGCGAATCGCTGGCGCTGGGCACGCTGCTGCAGACCAAGGGCCTGGTCGAGGTGGTGGTGCTGACCGTGCTGCTGGACGCGCGCATCATCAGCACCGCGGCGTTTTCCGGGCTGCTGCTGATGGCGCTGGCCAGCACGCTGCTGGCGCGGCCGTTGACGATGCTGGTGGCGCGGGGCCGGTTGCATTAAGCGCCATCCGGCCGCTCACACCGGGGTCAATCCCGGCAACCCTGCAATCGCCTGCGCCAGGTAGTCCAGCAACAGCCGCACCCGCTCCGGCTGGTAGCGCCGCGACGGATAGACCAGGAAGGCTTCCTGCGCCGGACCGCTCCAGCGTGGCAACACGCGCTGCAGGGCGCCGCTGTCGAGCAGGTCCTGCACCAGCCATGCCGGGGTCATGCCAAAGCCGGCGCCGGCCAGGAAGCTCTCGCGCATCGCCAGCGAGTTGTTGACACGGTAGCGGCAGGGCGCGCTGACCGGCGCCTGCCCGCCGGGCCCGTCGAGCACGATCTCGTCGCCGGCGGCCAGCCAGGTGAAGCGCAGGATCTGGTGCCGCGCCAGGTCGGCCGGCTGCCGGATGCGCGGATGGCGTGCGAGGTAATCCGGCGAGGCCACCAGCAGCCGCGGCGACACCGCGATGCGGCGCGCGACCACGTTGGGCGGCAGCGAGGCGCCGAGGCGCACTGCGATGTCGACGCCCTCCTCCACCAGGTCGACGAAGCGGTCGTCGAACAGCAACTCCACCTCCACCTCCGGATAGCGCTGCTGGAACGCCAGCACCAGCGCATTTAGCCGCAGCACGCCGAAGCTGGCCGGCGCGCTGACGCGCACCCGCCCGGCCGGGCGCCCGGACATGCCACGCGCATCGCTGACCGCCTCGCCGTATTCATCCAGCACGCGGCGCGCCCGCTCATGGAAGCGCCGCCCCGCCTCGGTCGGCGACAGGCCGGTGGTGCTGCGCTCCAGCAGCCGCACGCCCATGTCTTTCTCCAGCGCAGCCACGGTCTTGCTGATGGTCGGCTGGGTCGACTGCTGCTCGCGCGCCACCGCCGACAGGCTGCCCAGCTCCACGGCGCGCACGAAGACTTGCATTGCCCTGATGGTGTCCATGCCGTTCCTTGTGCCCACTCATTCCATCGTGGCATGAGCGATATGCCATTCTGCCTGCTACCTGTCATTTCTGGAATGCCCTACCTTGGGCGTCATGCCGGCACCAACGCCGGTCCACGAACCGAGGCAAACCCATGCTCCGCATTCCCCGCATCCTGCGCCGCCTGACTGCGCTGACGTTCTCCGCCACCATCGCCAGCACCGCGGCGCTGGCCAGCCCCTTGCAGGACCCGGCCTGGCTGACCAGCTGGATGGCAAGCCAGCAGCCGGTGTGGCAGCCCGGCGCCCAGCCGCTGCCGACTGGCGTGCCCGCGGTGCTGTCCGGCCAGACGCTGCGCCAGGTGGTACGGCTCAGCGTGGGCGGCAAGCGCGTGCGCGTGGTGCTGTCCAACCCTTACGGCCGCCACCCGGTCGCGGTCGGCGCGGCGCAACTCGCGCGCCATGCCGGCAGTGGCAGTACCGAGGCGGCGGGCAGCCGCGCGGTGACGTTCCGCGGCAGCGCGTCGGTGATCATCCCGGCTGGCCAGTCCGTGGCAAGCGATCCGGTCGCCTTCGACGCCCCCGCACTGGGCGAACTGGCACTCAGCCTCTACCTGCCGCAACCGACAGCGATCGAGTCGTTCCATTGGGATGGGCGCCAGACCGCGTGGCTCGCGGCCGGCAATGCGACTACGCGGGCCATGCTGCCTGCGCCGCAGTGGTTCAGCGCGCGCATCCTGCTCAGCGAGGTGCAGGTCGATGCGCCCGGGCATGCCGGCGCCGTGGTGGCCATCGGCGATTCGATCACCGAGGGCAACGGCTCAACCCCCGACACCAACCGCCGCTGGCCCGACGTGCTGGCACAGCGTGCGGCCGGCAACGGCGTGGCTGTGCTCAATGCCGGCATCTCCGGCGGCCGGCTGCTGCGCGATGGCATGGGGGAGTCCGCGCTGGCGCGGCTGGATCGCGACGTACTGAGCCAGCCGCATGTGCGCACCGTGATCGCGGCGATCGGCATCAACGATATCGCCTGGCCGGGCTCCACCTTTGCACCGGGCGATGCGGTGCCGCAGGCCGCCGCGCTGATCGAGGGCTACCGCCGCCTGATCGCGCGCGCCCACGCGCGCGGCGTGCGCGTGATCGGCGCCACCATCACGCCGTTTGCGGGGGCGCTGCGCGATACGCCGATCCGCGGCTATGACAGCCCGGGCAAGGAAGCGGTGCGGCTGGCGGTCAACGACTGGATCCGCAACGGCGGCGCGTTCGATGGGGTGGTGGACTTCGACGCCGCGGTGCGCGATCCCGCGCGCCCGCAGGCGCTGCTGCCGGCGTTCGACAGCGGCGACCACCTGCATCCCGGCGACGCGGGCTATCGCGCCATGGCGGCGCAGATCGATGCGGCGCTGCCTGAGCTTGCCCGTCAGTCCCGGTCCGGCGCACCCGGTGGAAAGAGCGGGCGGTAGGGCCGCGCCTCGTCCACCGCGCGCGCGAACGATGGCCGCGCCAGCAGCCGGTTGCGATAAGCGCGCACATTGGCGCGCGCATCCGGGATGGGATGCACCCAGTCCGCATAGAACAGCGACGGCGCGGCAGCGCAATCGGCCAGCGTGAAGGCGCCGCCCGCGGCCCATTCCCGGCCGGCCAGCGTTGGCTCAAGCCAGGCATAGGCTGAGTCAAGCAGCTTGCGCGCCTCGGCCACGCCATAGGCATCGCGGTGCTCCGCCGGGCGCAGGTAGTCGGCCACGATGCGTTGCATCGGCGTCATCACGTACTGGTCGAAGAAGCGGTCGAGCATGCGCACTTCCAGCGCGGCGTCGGGCGAATCCGGCAGCCAGCGCACGGGGCCGCGGTGATGCTGGTCCAGGTAGTCGATGATGATGCTCGACTCGAGCACCGTGCGGCTGCCGTCGACCAGCACCGGCATGCGCCTGAGCGGCCACAGCCTGGCGAGTTCGTCCATGTTCTGCGCGTGTTCTGGCGACAGCATCCGGAATTCGAAGGGGATGGCGTTCTCGTACAGCGCAACCAGGACCTTCTGGCAATAGGACGAAAACGGGTGGGCGTATAGCTCCATCGTGGTCTCCGGTGGTGATCTTCGGTGGTGGTCGGCGCGCGACTACTGCTGCGCCGCAAAGCGATCGGTTGCGGCAATCAGCTGGTCCATGATGCCCGGCTCGGTCCACGCATGGCCGGCGCCTTCGATCAGGTGGAAATCGGCCGTGGGCCACGCCTGGTGCAGCGCATAGGCATAGCGCACCGGGCACGGCATGTCATAGCGGCCGTGCACGATCACGCCGGGGATGTCGGCCAGCTTGTGCGCGTCGCGCAGCAGCTGCCCGTCTTCCAGCCAGCAGCGATGCGTGAAATAGTGGTTCTCCAGCCGCGCGAACGCCAGCGCGAAGTGCCCGTCGTCATGCTTGGCGCTGTTGCCGGCGTCCGGCAACAGCGTGATGGTCTCGCCTTCCCAAACGCTCCATGCGCGTGCCGCTTCCACCTGCTTGTCCTGGTCGTCACCGGTCAGCAGCTTGCGGTACGCGGCCATCATGTTGCCCCGCTCGGCCTCGGGCACCGGCGCCTGGAAACGCGCCCACTTGTCGGGAAACATCTCGGACACGCCGTATTGGTAGTACCAGTCCAGCTCCGCCTGCGACACCGTGTAGATGCCACGCAGCACCAGCTCGCTGACGCGCTGCGGGTGCTTCTGCGCATAGGCCAGCGCCAGCGTCGAGCCCCATGAGCCGCCGAACACCAGCCAGCGCTCCACGCCGGCCAGATCGCGCAGGCGCTCGATATCGTCGACCAGGTGCCAGGTGGTGTTGGCCTCCAGCCCCGCATGCGGCGTCGAACGCCCGCAGCCGCGCTGGTCGAACAGCAGCACGTCATAGCGCGCCGGATCGAACAGCCGCCGGTGGTCCGCAGAGATCCCGCCACCGGGCCCGCCGTGCAGGAACACCGCCGGCTTGGCGCCGGGTGTGCCCACGCGCTCGTAGTAGATGACATGCCCGTCGCCGGCATCCAGCGTGCCGGTTTCATAGGGCTCGATTTCGGGATAGAGGGTGCGCAAGGCGGGCATGGATATGGTCTACGGAGATCGGGAGCCACAGTGTACGCCGGAGGGAACTGCAAACAAGTAGCCCGCCCCCTAACCGGCAAACACCGCCTTCACCCAGTCCCTCAGCAACCGCGTGGCGGGACGCTCCGCGGCGCGCTCGCTGTAGACAAGGTCATAGCGGAAGCTCTCCAGCGTAAGCCCGAAGGGCTGCACCAGCACGCCCGAGGCCAGCTCTTCCGCGACCAGCGTCAGGCTGAGCAGGCCGACTCCCTGCCCCGCGATGGTCGCCTGCACGGCGTGGATCTCGTCGGTAAAGCTGAGGCCAGCCTGTGGATCGGTGACCTCGACGCCGGCGTGCGCCAGCCACTGGCGCCATACCGGCGCGCGCTCGTCATCGCGCGCGCCGGCGCCCCATTCAAAGTGCACCAGCGTGGCGTGCTTCAGGTCTTGCACGCTGGCCAGCTTCAGGCCGGGGCTGCAGACCGGCGCAAACCGGTCGCGGAACAACGGCTCGACCACCAGGCCGGGATAGCTGCCGCTGCCGTAGCGGATGGCAGCGTCCGCATCGTGGTCCAGGTCGACGATCTGGTCCGACGCATCCAGGCGCAGCGTCCAGTCAGGGTAGGCCGCGCGGAACTGGCCGGCGCACGGTGCCAGGCGCCTGGCCATGAAGGCAACGGTCGACGTCAGCGTGGCAACGTTGGCCTGTCCGCTGCGCTGCACCGCCAGCACGGCGCGCTCCATCCCGTCCAGGCCGTCCCGCACCGCGGGAAACAACTGATGCCCGGCGGGCGTCAGGCGCACCTTGCGGGTCTGGCGCTCGAACAGCTTCACGCCAAGGCTCTCTTCCAGCAACCGGATCTGGTGGCTGACCGCCGTCGGCGTGACGTGCAGTTCGTCCGCCGCGTGCTTGAAGCTGGCGCGCCGGGCGGCGGCTTCAAAGGTGCGCAGGGCACCCAGTGGCGGCAGTTTGCGCAAGCTTCCTCCTTAGATGAGATGCATTCATGTGTCGACTGAAAAGCAACCATTTGTCGCGGCCTGATCCCGCTCCGATACTTGACCCATCGGATCGGCCATCCAGGCGATCAGGTGAATTCTACTAAACCATCTACCGGAGTCAGCAATGCTGCTGGAACAAGTCCACACCCAACCCGACCCCTATGCTCCCTATCTGCTTTCGCAAGCCATCCGGGCCGGCGGCTTCCTCTTCGTCTCCGGCCAGGCCGGGGTCGGCGACGATGGCGCCATCGTGGGCCGTGACGACTTCGATGCCCAGGCCGAGCAGGCGTTCAGCAACCTCAGGCGCGCGCTGCAGGCGGGCGGCTCGGGGCTGGACCGCGTGGTGAAGGTGACGATCTTCCTGACCTCGATGGCACACTTCCCGAAGATCGTCGAACTGCGCCGCAAGTGGTTCTCTGCCCCCTATCCGGCCGACACCATCGTCGAGGTCTCGGCGCTCTACTCGCCGGACGCGAAGATCGAGATCGAAGCCATCGCCCTGGCCGCAGAGGCTGCGCGATGACCACGCCCGCCACCCCATCGCTGTTCGATACGCTGGCGCTGAACGGCGTGCCGCTGCGCAACCGGCTCGCGGTGGCGCCGATGACGCGCATCAGCGCCACCGCCGCAGGCGTCCCCACCGAGGCCATGACGCGCTACTACGCAGGCTTTGCCCGCGGCGGCTTTGGCCTCATCGTCACGGAGGGCATCTATACCGACCGTGCCTATGCCCAGGGCTATGCCGGCCAGCCCGGTTTGACGGATGCGCAGCAAGTGGCCGCGTGGCGCCAGGTGGTTGCCGCGGTCCACCAGCAGGGCGGGCGCATCGTGGCCCAGCTGATGCACGCCGGTGCGCTGTCGCAAGCCAACCGCTTCCGCGACCACACGGTCGGACCCTCGGCGGTGCAGCCCAAGGGGCAGCAGATGACCGTGTATGCCGGCAAGGGTCCATACCGGATGCCGCGCGCCATGGAAGAGGCGGACATCCTGCAGGCCATCGAAGGCTTTGCGCAGGCCGCCCGGCTGGCCCGTGACGCGGGTTTCGACGGCGTTGAAATCCACGGTGCCAATGGCTATCTGCTGGATCAGTTCCTGACGGGCTATACGAATCAACGCCAGGACGCGTGGGGCGGCAGCATCGCGCAGCGCATGCGCCTGCCGCTGGAAACCGTCCGCGCGGTGCGCGTTGCCGTGGGGGCGGTCTTTCCCGTCGGCATGCGCATCTCGCAAGGCAAGGTCAATGATTTCGTCCACAAGTGGCCGGAAGGCGCGGAGGGCGCGGCCGCCGTTTTCTCCGCGCTCGCGGCGAGCACCGTGGACTACCTCCACGTGACGGAGCACGAAGCATGGCAGCCCGCCTTCGCGGACCACGGCGCGACGCTGGTGCAGCTTGCACGCCGTGCCGCACCCGGGCTCGCGATCGTGGCCAACGGCAGCCTGCATGAGCCATCGCGCGCTGCCAGCCTGCTGGACGATGGCGCGACGCTGGTCGCGCTCGGACGCGGCGCCCTTGCGAATCCGGACTGGCCGGTGCTGGTGCGCGAGGGACAGCCGGTGCGGCCGTTCGATGCGGCCGTTCTCGCGCCGCTGGGCAATATCAAGGATGCCGAACTAGCGCTGCGCGAAGCACGCCGCCCAGCGGTCACGCCGGGCTGACGGTCGCAACCGCCACGGCCTCCACCTCGACCTTCAGCCCGAAATGCAGCGGGCCGGTGGGCACCACGGCCCTGGCCGGCCGGGCCTCGCCGGCCCATGCGGCGTAGATCGCGTTGAAGGCGGGCCAGTTGTCCATCGTGTCCACGTAGACGCGCACCTGTACCAGCGCCTCGATGCTGCTGCCGGCGGCAAGCAGTGCGGCCTCGACGTTGGCCAGCGCCTGTTGCGCCTGTGCAGCGAACGTCGCGTCGACCAGCTTGCGTCCGTCCGGTGCAATCGGCAACTGGCCGGAGATAAAGACCAAGCCGCCGGCAGCGGCGGCATGGCTGTAGTGGCCGCCTGGTGCGGCGAGCGAAGCGGGACTGACTGTGCGTACCGCGCCGTGTTCATCGTTGAGCTTACCAGCCATGCAGACGGCTCCATTCGGTGGCCGCGCCATCCTCGGCAATGGCGTGGTAGGTGGGAAACTGCGCCCCGGTGGCGCAGGCGTGATTGGGCAGGATGCGCAGCATCGTGCCGACGGGCAAGCGTGCGGTGATATCCGGATCAGGCGTGCCTTCGCGCGAGAGGATGCCATGCTCCTGGTTGGCGCCGCTGAGGACGTAACCGGGCATGACGGTGCCGTCGATGGCGCAGGCCTGGCCGTAGCCGAAGTCGTGCTTCTGCTTCTGCGTGCCGCGGTCGCGGCTCATGGCCATCCAGCCGGCATCGACGATGGCCCAGCCCTTTTCCGGCTGATGCCCGATCACGGTGGTCAGCACGCTCAGCGCCACCTCGTCTTCGGTGCAGACGCCGACATTGCGCATGACCAGGTCGAAGAATACATAGACCCCCGCGCGCACCTCGGTCACGCCTTCCAGGCTGGCTGCCGACAGCGCGGTCGGGGTCGAGCCCACGCTGACCTCCGGGCACGGCAGGCCCGCCGCGCGCAGCCGCGTGGCGGCGCGCACGCAGCCGGCACGCTCTTGCTCGGCCATGGCCGCAAGCGCCGCGGGCGTGTCCAGGTCATAGCTGGAGCCGGCGTGCGTCATCACCCCGCCCAGGCGCACATCGCCATCATGCAGGATGCGCGCCACGTCGATCAGCGCGGGGGCGTCGGGGCGGACGCCGGAGCGGTGGCCATCGGTATCGATTTCGATCCAGACCTCGAACGCCTCGCGGTGTTCGTTGCAGAAGGCGACGATGGCGCGCGCGGACTCCACGCTGTCGGTCACGATCTTGAGATCGCAGCCGCGGCGGCGCAGCGCCAGCGCCTGGGGCAGCTTGCTCGCCACCATGCCCACGCCGTAGAGGATGTCGGTGATGCCGGCGTCGAAGAAGTGCGCGGCTTCCTTCAGCGTGGAGACGGTGATGCCGCTTGCGCCCGCATCGATCTGCGCGCGCACGACCGGCGTGCATTTGCTGGTCTTGGCATGCGGGCGGAAGCGCACGCCGAGCGCATCCATGCGCGCCTGCATGCGGTGGATATTGCGCAGCATGCGCGGGGTGTCGATCACTGCCGCAGGCGTTTCCAGGCTGCGCAGCGTGGCGGAGGAATCAAGCATGTTGTCGTTGGTGATGGTTGGTTCAGGAGGGCGCGGCCCGCTTCAGTCGGCAAACTGCCCCTTGGCCTTCAGGGCGGGCACGTCATCGCGCAGGCCGCGCGAGATCAGGCCGGAGACCACGCCCGGACCCATCGCGCCGGCGGCAGGCAAGTCAACCCCGACCGCCTGCATCTGACGGCGCAACTGGGGATCTGCCGCGGCGACGGTCATGGCGGCGTTGAGCCGCGTGACGACGGCATCCGGCGTGCCTTTGGGCACGAACAGCGCATTCCATGAGCGCAGGTCAAGCGGATAGCCCGATTCCCTGGCCGTGGCGACCGCTGGCAGTGGCTTCAGGCGCTCGCCTGACAGCACCGCCAGCGCCTTGATCTTGCCACCGGCCAGCTGCGGCAGCGCCGTGGTGGTCTGGTCGCACATGAAGTCGACCTGGCCGCCCATCAGGTCGCTGATGGCGGGCGCCACGCCGCGGTAAGGCACATGCGTGACCTTCTGCTTCATCGCCGCCAGCAGCATCACGCAGCCGTAGTGCGAGACCGAGCCCACGCCCGCGCTGCCGTACGAAGCCTGGTCGCCGCGGCGGGCCAGCCAGGCGCTGAACTCCTGCAGGTTGCTGGCTGGCAGATCGGCACGAGCGATCAGCAGGAGCGGCGCCGAACCCGCCAGGCCGATGGGGCGGAAGTCCGCCACCGGGTCATAGGGCAGCTTCTTGTACAAGGCGACGTTGGCCACATGCGTGCCGATAGTGCCCAGGCCCAGCGTATAGCCGTTGGGCTCGGCCCTGGCCACCTTGCCCAGGCCGACGGTGCCGCCCGCGCCGGAGAGGTTCTCGATCACCACTTGCTGGCCGAGTTCGTCGCCCATCTGCCTGGCGAAGCCGCGCGCCAGCGCGTCACTGGGCCCGCCTGCGGGGAATGGCACCACCAGGGTGATCGGCCGTGCCGGGAAGGCCTGGCCCTGTGCCATCGCGTGCGTGGCCATGGCCAGCGCCGCGGCGGCAGCCAGCCGGCGCAGCAGCCGCAGGGAAATTGCAGAAGGCTTGCAGGTCATGGCAAAGCTCCTCAGCGCGTGCCGGCATGGAAGGACCGCAACCATGGCAGTGCCGGCGCCAGCGTCGACGACTCGGCCTCAGGCGCAGGCGCGCCGCCGGGCAGGGCCAGGCCGACGCGGTTGTGCCAGTAGGTGCGCAGCCCGACGGCGGAGGTGCCGAACATGTCGTAGCCGGAGCCCGCGACAAACGCGGCATCCTCAGCACGCACGTCGAGCTTCTGCAGCGCAAGCCGGTAGGGACGCGGATCCGGTTTGTAGAAGCCGGCCGCTTCGGAAGTGATGACCACATCCCGGTCGATCCCCAGCAGGGCCGCGGCGCGCCGGCCCAGGCGCTCGGAACAGTTGGTCACCACCGCCAGGCGGCAATGCGGCCGCAGCGCCTGCAGCAGTTCGCGGGCACCGTCCCAGGGCGGCAGTTCGTCCCAATGCGCTTCCAGCGCGTCCGGGGCGCCGGGAGGCAGGCCGACCCGCGCGGCGGCCTCGCCCACCAGCTGCTCGTAGCCCACATAGGCGCCGCAGCCGTAGGTGAGCTTCAGGTACTCGGCGCGCCAGGCACGGCCCTGGGCCTCGGAGCCGGCCGCGGCATTCCAGACGGTCCAGGAGTCCAGCAGGGCGGTCAGCAGGTCGAACAGCACGGCGCGGGGCCAGGCGGGGGCGGTGGATGAGGCAAGTGTGTCCATGGCGTCCTTTGCGGGGCAGGTTGCGCGGAGGATTGGCAAGTTCCGCGCGGTTGTCTGAGGTTGCCAGTGTAGGTAGCGGATGGTCGCTCGTGGTTAAATCCGGGAACATCAATCGTTAAGCTGAAGTGAATGATCCAGATCGAGGACCTGCGCCTGGTCGAGGCGCTGGCGCAGTCGCCTTCGCTAAGCGCGGCGGCGCGCTCGCTGAACGTGACGCCGCCCGCGTTGTCGGCCCGCCTGCGCAAGCTGGAGGCGACACTGGGCCTGGCGCTGGCGACCCGCACCGCCAGGCGGCTGAGCCTGACGCCGGAGGGTGAGCGCTTCGCGCGAGAGGGGGCGGCCCTGCTGGCACAGCTCGACGCCTTGCCCGAGTCGTTCCGGCGCGAGGACAGCCGGCTGACGGGCACGCTGCGCATTGCCGCGCCGTTCGGCTACGGACGCCACCATGTGGCCCCGCTGCTGGCGCGCTTCGCCCAGCTGCATCCCGACCTGCGCCTGCAGCTTGACCTGCGCGAAACGCCCTGGCCCGACCGGCATGACTCGGACGCTGTCATCCATATCGGCGCCGTGCGCGATTCGTCCTGGATTGCGCGCACGCTTGCGTCCAATACGCGCTGGCTATGCGCCAGCCCCGCCTACCTGCGCCAGCGCGGCACGCCCGCCGTGCCCCGCGACTTGCTCGAGCATGCCTGCATCTGCATCCGCGAGAATGACGAGGACGTGACGCTTTGGCGCTTGCGCCGGGCCGGCACCGGGCGGCGTACATCGGCGCGCGAGAGCGTGCGCGTGGTGCCGGCCTATACCAGCAATGACGGCAGCGTCGCGCGGGCCTGGGCCGAACAGGGGCTGGGACTGGTGCTGCGCTCGGAATGGGACGCCGCCGACGCGGTGGCGCGCGGAGCGCTGGTGCGCGTGCTGGCAGACTGGGAATTCGACAGCGCGCCGGTGACGCTGCTGGTTCCTACGCGACGGGGACGCACGGCGCGCGTGCAGGCGCTGATGCAGTTCCTGGAAGAGGCCCTGGGAAGCGGCAAGCGGAACCAGGTGCCGGCGCGCCGGGCCCGTCCGCCAGGCTGAGACCTTATCCCGCTACCCCCCTGCGTGATCCCTGCGCCAGCTGGCCGGCGCCATCCCGAACTGCGCAGAAAACCACCGGGTAAAGGAGCTGGCCGACCCATACCCCAGCAACTGCGACACCCGCAGCAGCGAATAGCGCGGGTTCTCCACGTACCGTCGCGCCAGTTCGCGCCGCACGTCGTTCAGGATCTCAGTAAAGGTCTCGCCCGCATCGTCGAGCTGGCGCTGCATGGTGCGCAGGCTCAGGCCCAGGCCCTCCGCCACGGCCTCGCAGGTGGCGCGGCCCATCGGCAGCATCAGGTAGATGGCGGCGCGCACTTCGTGGCCGATGGACTGCGGGTTGGCGCGTGGCAGCGTGTCGATGAACTGCTGCGCGTAGCGTGCCATGACCGGATCCGCCGTCGGGTTCGGCGCGTCGAGGTCGGCCGCGCGGCAGATGATGCCATTGCAGTCCGCGTTGAATTCCAGCGGGCAGCCGAACAGGCGGCGGTGGATGCGCAGGTCGGCCGGCGGCGCGTGCGTGAAGCTCACGCCGATCGGCTGCCAGCGCGGACCCAGCAGCAGCGCGCACATGCGGAAGACGACGCCGATGGCCAGCTCGGTGGCCTGCCGCGAGGGCGCGTCGCTGAGCACTTCCTGCCGGATGACCACGGCGCTGCCGGCATCCTCGAGCAACAGCGCCACCGAGTCGTTGACCAGGTGCCGGTAGCGGATGGTGGTGGCCAGCGCGGCGCGCAGCGTGGGCTGCTGGCTGATCAAGAGGCTCATCACGCCAAAGTCCGACAGCTGGCGCGACTCCGCCATGCGCAGCCCGAAGGTCGGGCAGGCCGAGGCCTGCGCGGCGGCTTCCAGCAGTGCCACGCAGGCGCTGAGCGGGACGCGCTGGTCGGGATCGTCCAGCCAGGCGCGCCGCAGCCGCGCCTGGCGCAGCAGCGGCTGCGGATCCAGGCCGAGGTCACGTGAAACCTCGAGGAAGTTGGTCAGTGCGGCTGCACGTATCAGGGTTTCCAAGCCAGCGTTGCCTTGCGATGAGATGTCTGTTGGCGGCGCAGTCTGCCCGCCCGCAGCAGCGATCATAGGGCCGCGTGGCATGAAATGCAAAGTCATCGGTAGCCAATGCAAAGCCACCCGGGGCAGCAATCTCTACAGTTCCCTGCAGCTGCAGCGTGTTCTGCACCAACCAGATTCCAGGAGACAAGACCATGGCAAACGTTGTCCGCATGTACGAGACCGGCGGCCCCGAAGTGCTGCGCTATGAACACATGGAAGTGGGCGATCCGGGCCCGGGACAGGCCCGCATCCGCCACGTGGCGGTGGGACTGAACTACGCCGACACCTACTTCCGCAATGGCACCTATCCCGTGCCGCTGCCCAGCGGCATGGGCGTGGAGGCCGCCGGCGTGGTGGTATCCGTCGGCCCGGGCGTGACCAACGTGGCGGCGGGCGACCGCGTCACCTACACCGGCTTCGTCAACACGCTGGGCGCCTACAGCACCGAGCGCCTGGTACCGGCCGCGCCGCTGATCCGCCTGCCCGAGAGCATTGCCTTCGAAACCGCCGCGGCCATGACCATGCGCGGGCTGACCTCGGCCTACCTGATGCGCCGCATCTATCCGTTCAGCCAGGGCGACACCATCCTGCTGCACGCCGCGGCGGGCGGGGTCGGGCTGATCGTTTCGCAGTGGGCCAAGCTGCTGGGCCTGACCGTGATCGGCACGGTGTCCACCGAAGCCAAGGCCGAAGTGGCGCGCGCGCACGGCTGCGACCACATCATCCAGTACACCCGCGAAGACGTGGCCAAGCGCGTGCGCGAGCTGACCGACGGCGTGGGAGTCTCGGTGGTATTCGACAGCGTCGGCAAGACCACCTTCATGGCGTCGCTGGATTCGCTCAAGCGGCGCGGCACCATGGTGTGCGTGGGCACCGCATCGGGCCCGATTCCGCCGTTCGACCCGGTGCTGCTGGCGATGAAGGGATCGCTGTTCCTGACGCGCCCGGCGCTGGCCGACTACATCGCCGACCCCGCGGAGAAGCAGGCGCTGGCGGGCGAGCTGTTCGACCACGTGGGCGCGGGCCGCATCCGCATCGGCATCAACCAGCGCTATGCGCTGGAAGACGCGGTGCAGGCACACCAGGACCTGGAGGCGCGCCGCACCACCGGTTCGTCGATCTTCGTCATCTGAGAACAACAACAGAGGAGACCACACCATGCATGCAGAACCCCTGACCTGCACCATCGGCGCCGAACTGAGCGGCGTCAGCCTGGCCGACGCATCACGCGACGCCGGCCTGTTCGCCGAGATCAAGGCGCTGCTGCTGCAGCACAAGGTGCTGTTCCTGCGCGACCAGGACATCACCCGCGCCGAACACGTTGCCTTTGCGCGCCGCTTCGGCGAACTGGAAGACCACCCGGTGGTGGGCAGCGACCCCGAACACCCGGGCCTGGTGCAGATCTACAAGTCGCCCGACAGCAAGGTCGAGCACTACGAGAACTCCTTCCATTGCGACGCCACCTGGCGCCAGGCGCCGCCGATGGGCTGCGTGCTGCGCTGCGTGGAAACGCCGGCAGTGGGCGGCGACACCATCTGGGTGAACATGGGCGAGGCCTACCGGCGCCTGCCGCAGGACATCAAGGCCCGCATTGAAGGCCTGCGCGCCAAGCACAGCATCGAGCACACCTTCGGCGCCAATATGCCGCCGGAGAAGCGTGCGGCGCTGGCGGCGCAGTTCCCGATGGTGGAGCATCCCGTGGTGCGCACCCATCCGGAGACGGGCGAGAAGGTCCTGTTCGTCAACGCCTTCACCTCGCACTTTGCCAACTACCACCGCGACGACGTGGTCCGCTTCGGCAAGGATTTCATGCCCGGCGCGGGCGATCTGCTGCACTACCTGTGCGCGCAGGCGGAGATCCCGGAGTACCAGGTGCGCTGGCGCTGGAAGAAGAACAGCGTGGCGATCTGGGACAACCGCTGCACCCAGCATTACGCAGTGCAGGACTATGCGCCCACGGTGCGCAAGATGGAGCGCGCCGGCATCATCGGCGACGTGCCGTTCTGAAGGAGGCAGACATGCAACCAAACCTTGTGTCTGCGGCGCCGCAGGCTTACGCCTATCCCTTGCTCGTCAAGCAACTGCTGCTCAATTCGCTGTCGCTCTACGGCGACCAGCAGATCACGTACCGCGGGCAACTGCGCCATAGCTATCGCGAATTCCGCCAGCGCGTCGGCCGGCTGGCTTCAGCGCTGGCCGCGCAGGGGGTGGCGCACGGCACCACCGTGGCGGTGATGGACTGGGACAGCCACCGCTACCTGGAATGCTATTTCGGCGTGCCGATGATGGGCGCGACGCTGTTCACGGTCAACGTGCGGCTGTCGGCGCAGCAGATCCTGTACACGCTGAACGATTCCGGCGCCGAGGTGGTGCTGCTCCATCCGGACTTCCTGCCGGTGATGGAAGAGATCCGCGGCCAGCTGACCAGCGTGCGCAGCTTTGTCCTGCTGGCCGACGGCCAGCAGGTGCCGCCGACATCGCTACCGTTCAGCGGCGAGTATGAGGCCCTGCTGAGCGCGGCCTCGCCCGACTTCGACTTCCCCGAGTTCGACGAGAACACCCGCGCCGCCACCTTCTACACGACGGGCACCACCGGCGATCCCAAGGGCGTGTGCTACAGCCATCGCGATATCGTGCTGCATGCGCTGGCCTCGGCCACCAGCCTGTGCGCGCCGCGCGAAGGACAGCGCCTGCATCGGGAAGACGTCTACATGCCGATCACGCCGATGTTCCATGTGCTCGCCTGGGGCATCCCATATGTCGCGGTCATGCTCGGGCTGCGCCTCGTGCTGCCGGGGCGCTATGCGCCTGACATGCTGCTGCAGTTGCGCGAGACCGAGCGGGTCACGTTCTCGCACTGCGTGCCGACCTTGCTGCAGATGCTGTTGCAGGCGGCGCAGGCAAGCGGCCAGGACTTGTCGGGCTGGAAGCTCATCATCGGCGGCTCGGCGCTGCCGGCGGCCTTGTGCGAGGCTGCCCTCGAGCGCGGCATGGATGTGTTTGCCGGCTATGGCATGTCGGAGACCGGCCCCATCGTCGCGCTGGCCCAGTTGCCGCCGGGCGACGCGCATCGCGACCACGAGACCGAAGTGCGCATGCGCTGCTCGACGGGTCGGCCGGTGGCGATGGTGGACTTCCGCCTGGTGGATGAATCGATGCACGACGTGCCGCGCGACGGCCAGGCGCGCGGCGAGATCGTGCTGCGCGCACCGTTCCTGACCAGGGCATACCACGGCAAGCCCGAGGCATCGGCCGAGCTGTGGGCCGGCGGCTACCTGCATACGCAGGACATCGCGGTAATGGGGGCCGACGGCTTCGTGCAGATCGTCGACCGGATCAAGGACGTGATCAAGACCGGCGGCGAATGGGTCTCGTCGATCGAGGTCGAGAGCCTGGTCACGCAGGTGCCGGGCGTGCAGGAGTGCGCGGTCATCGGCGTGCCGGACGCCAGGTGGGGCGAGCGGCCGATGGCATTCGTGGTGCGCAAGCCAGGTGCAACGGTGACCGCGGATGCGATTCGTACGTCGCTGCTGGCGCGCGTCGAGGCCAACCGGCTCAGCAAGTATGCGGTGCCGGAATCTGAGCGGATCCTGTTTGTCGACGAGATCCCGAAGACCAGCGTCGGCAAGATCGACAAGAAGCGCTTGCGCGGCACCCGCGCCTGAGCCGGCAGCAGGAAGAAGAAGGGGCAGCCTCGGATGAGGCTGCCCTTTTGCGTTGCCGGGAACTGACTCAGGGCTGGATATTGAACGCCTTGACGATGCCGGCATTGCGCTCGAACTCCGTGCGCACTGATTCGCTCAGTTGCGGCAGGGGCTGCGCCGGCAGCGGCTCATAGCCGAGCGCCTCCATGCGGTCACGCACCTTGGCAGAAGCCGCAGCCTTGTAGGCAGCCGCGTGGACCTTCTCGGCCAGTTCGGGCGACAGCTTCGACGACGCAATCACGCCCACCCAGTTGCTGAACTCCATGTCGGGGTAACCCATTTCCGCAAAGGTCGGCACCTGCGGCAGCAGCGCCGAGCGGCTCTTCGACGCCACGGCATAAACCTGCACCTTGCCGGCACGGATCATCGGCAGCGAGGTCACCATGCCGTCGTACATCACGGCGATCTGATTGCCCATCACCTGCGTCAGCGCCGGCGCGGAACCGGCAAAGGGCACATGCTGCAAGTCCAGCCCGGCCTTCTGGTTCATGATCATGCCCGCGTAGTGCGAAGCGGTGCCGGCGCTGTAAGAGGCAAAGCTGAGCTTGCCCGGATTGGCCCGGGCGTAGCTGACCAGGCCCTTCAGGTCCTTGGCCGGCAGGCCAGGTGCGCCAATCATCACCATGCGCGAACGCGCCACGGCGGCGACGGGCCTGATGTCTTTCAGCGGGTCGAACGGCTGCTTGAGCACATGCGGGATCTCGGTCAGCACATTGCTGGCGGTGACCATGATGGTCTGACCATCAGCGGGCGCGGCCAGCATGGTAGTGATGGCAATGCCGCCGCCGGCGCCCGGCTTGTTGTCGACCACCACGGGATGGCCTAGGTCCGCCGACAGCTGGTCTGCCAGCAGGCGCGCGAGCACGTCCATGGTGCCGCCCGCGGGGGCGGGCACCAGCATCCGGACCGGCTTGCTGGTCCAGGCCATGGCAGCGGGAGCCGCCAGCGCCAGGCCGGCCGCCACGGCGGCGATGCGCAGCAGGAATGAAGGGTGGGTGGGCATGTTGTCTCCGTTATGTAGTATGGATCTTCTGTCCAGCATTGCCGGGCGCGGCGTCACCGGGCGGTGAGCGCGATGCCTGGCGGGGGTGGGGAAGCGGGAGATGCGCGGGCCAGCGCCCGCAGCATTGCCTCCAGCAAGGCACGCGGCGGCCTGGCGCCGGCGATCGGCGGCGCACCGTTGATCACAAAGCGTGGCACGCCCAGGCCGGGATTGGGTAGCGGCACCTCCTCGCCATGCAGCGGCGGCAGCCATGCCAGGTCTTGCGCAGTGGCCGGTGCCGCCGCTTGCGGCATCGGCATGCCGGAGGCGATCGCCGCGGCGTGCAGCACGCGTGGATCGCCGAGGTCCTCACCGCGCAGGAAGTACCCTTCAAACAATCGGTCGATCAGCACGGATGCGGCCGCTTCGCCACCAGCCTGGCGCGCATACCGGATCAGGCGATGCGCAAGCACGGTGTTGGGCAGCACTTCGATGCGGTCGAGTTCCAGCGTGATGCCGGCCTCGCGCGCGGCGGCGCACACCTGCGCCTTCCGCAGCGCCACGGCTTCGGCACTGCCGAGCCGCGCCAGGCTGAACTTGCGATAGGGGATGCCGGCAGGCGGCAGCGTCGGAAACAGGAGAGAGCTGCGCCATTCGACCGTGACTGCTACATCGGGCCGTTGCTGGGCCAGTTGCGCCAGCGCCGTTTCAAGATGGCGCTTGCCGATCATGCACCAGGGGCAGACCAGGTCGAACCCGACCTGGATGAAGAGGGAGACGGGCTGGTTCATGGCAGAGCGCCCGTAGCGGCACGCTGCCCGCGGCGGGCCGGCGCCGCCGCCAGCACTTGCGCGCGTTCGGCCTCGCTCATCTGCGCCCAGCGCCCGATTTCCAGCCGCGTCCTGGCGCAGCCCTGGCAATAGCGGTTGGCGAGGTCCATGCGGCAGATGTTGATGCAGGGATTGGTGAGGGCGTCAGGGTGATGCATCACGAACTCCGGTAGTGCATGGCAAGGGCCGGCCGTTATGCCGGCCCTGCGGCCAGGGTCAGGCCGCCGCGCGCAGCGGCAGGTTCTTCTGCCCTGCCTTGCGGTTGGGCGCCATGCCATTGGCTTCCAACGTGGCGTCGGCGCTGTCGTACCAGGTGCCGATGCGGTAGATCTCGCGGGCTTCCTTGCCGGATGCGATCTCGCGGCCCAGTTCCTGCGCCACGCGCACGCACTGTTCGATCTGCTGCACCGAGGTCATGCGCTTGCCGTGCTGGTCGATGATGGTGTCTTCGATGCCGCAGCGCGGGTGCAGGCCCATCGCCATCGCCATCATGTTGAACGGCAGCACGTTCTTCAGCAGCGACTCGGCGGTCAGCGTGCAGCCGTCCGGCGCGCGGTGCACGAAGTTGAAGAAGTTGAACGGGTTGGGGCCGTCGAAGCCGCCGCCGATGCCGATCCAGGTCAGGTTCAGCGGGCCGGTGTAGATGCCGGCGCGCACCAGCCGCTCCAGCGTTTCCAGCGCGTGCATGCCGGTCAGCTGGAAATGCGGCTGGATGCCCGAGGCCTGCAGCCGGCGCAGGTGCTCTTCCACCCAGCCCGGGCCGGCCGGCACGGTCATTTCGCGATAGGCGGCCTGGTAGGCCGGGTGTTCCAGCGAGGTGCCCTTCAGGTATTCCGGATAGAGCAACTCCATGATGTTCATCTGCGTGGTGTTGATCGCCACGGTCACCTGGTCGGGCTTGGGCTCCAGCTCCGCCAGCATGTGGCGGGTGTCGTCGGACAGCCACTTGGCCGCCTGGCCGTCGTCTTCCGGCGCAAACGAGATCGAGCCGCCCACCTGGATGATCATGTCCGGCACCGCGGCGCGCACGCCGGCGATCAGCTCGTTGAACTTGGACAGGCGCTTGGAGCCCTTGCCGTCCGGTTCGCGCACGTGCAGGTGCAGCACCGTGGCGCCGGCGTTGTAGCAGTCCACGGCTTTCTGGACCTGCTCTTCCATGGTGACGGGGATGTCTTCGGGGAAGTCCTGCGGCATCCATTCCGGGCCATAGGGGGCAACGGTGATCACCACCTTGTCCATGTTTTCGGGGTGCAGGGAATCGTCAAGGAATTGCATGGATGGCTCCGGTTGGTTAGTGGTTGGAGTATCGGTGAACGACCGGCCGCGATTTGACGATTGGGGACATCCGATTTACATTTCGGGACACTCAGGGAAAGCACGGAATCCGCCCAATGTCCTACTATTTGCGCAGCGCCAGCCTGACCAATTACGTGGAAGTCGCGCGTTCGCTGGGGCTGGATCCATACCAGCAACTGAGGGCGGCAAAGATCAACCGCTCGGTGCTGCTCGATCCCGATATCCGCATCCCTGCGGCCTCGGTCGGCCGCTTGCTGGATGCGTCGGCACACGCCACCGGGGCCGACGATTTCGGCCTGCGCATGGCCGAGCTGCGCGAGTTCTCCAACCTCGGCCCGCTCGCCTTCGTGGTGCGTGAAGAGCCCACGCTGCGCCGCGCGCTGGAGTCGATGGTCCGCTACATGGGCCTGCAGAATGAGTCGCTGTCGATGCGCATCGAAGACAGCGATGAACTGGTGATGATCCGGCTGCAGGTGCTCACCGAAGCGCCGGGGACCTTGCGGCAGGCCGCCGACCTCGCGGTCGGCGTGGTGTTCCGGATGCTGAGGCTGTTCCTGGGGCAGTCCTGGCGGCCGCGCAGCATCTGCTTCACCCACCCCGCGCCGGCCAACGCGGCCACGTTTTCACGCGTGTTCGGCATGCCCTGCACCTTCAACCAGGATTTCGACGGCATCGTCTGCCTGGCCTCGGACCTGGAGGCACCGTTGCCGTCGTATGACCCGGTGATGGCGCAGCAGGTCAAGCACTATCTCGGCACGCTGCTGGCGCAGTCGACCGCGGCGACCATGTCGGACATGGTGCGCAAGCTGGTCTATGCGCTGCTGCCCACCGGACTGTGCTCGGTCGAACGCGTGGCCCAGCACCTGAGCGTCGACCGGCGCACCGTGCATCGGCGGCTCGGGCAGGAACATACGACCTACTCCGACATCCTTGCCGAGGCCCGTGCCGACCTGGTGATCCGCTACCTGGAGAACCGCGAGCGTCCGCTGTCGGAAGTGGCTGCGCTGCTGGGGTTTTCGTCGCTGAGTGCGTTTTCGCGGTGGTTCAGCGGGCGTTTTGGGCGCAGTGTGTCGGCATGGCGGGCGCAGGTGGGGTAATTGAGGAAAGGTCCTTTGCGGATTTGAGGGTGGTGGCTGTTGGCGGTGTGGTTGATTGGGCTGTCGCTATGCAACAATCCAACAGCAGCCAACTCAGAACTTGTGCCGCATCCCCAAAGCCACGCCAACCATGCTGCGCTGCCCGTTGGCCGCAGCATAGCTGTTGCCCAACGACAGGCTGTTGGCATAGACCGTGGCCAGCGACTCCAGCATCAGCCCGGCATTGCGAGCATAGGCCGTAGACAGGTACACATCCGTGCGCCGCGAGAACGCATAGTTGGCAACAAAGGCAACCTGCCACGGATTGGCCACCTGCGTATTACCGAACAGGCTCCTGACATTATCGTAGTTGTACTCCAGCGTCAGCCCCACGGCGGGGGTGACCTGGTAGTTGGCGCCGATCCAGTAATAGTCATCGCGCTGGATCACCACGTCGGCGGCATTCTTGTTTTGGCCCCAGCGATAGCCACCCATGATCTTGGCCGGACCGAAGGCATAGCTCGCCGCCACGACCGCCTTGCGCACGGTGCCATTGCTGGTGCCGATGGTGGGGTTCCACTGGTCATAGCCGATAGTGGCGCCGAACGGCCCGGTGGCATACGCCAGCGAAGCCCCGTAGGCAGTGTCACGCCGGAACTGTCCGGGCACTTCGCCATTGCCGCCGATCGGCGTGGCAATGCCAACCGTTTGCGGCAGCGCCAGCCCGGCGCCGAACGACCAGTGCGCGCGCGCCGTCAGCGGGCCGAACTGGCCGGTGTACTTGACCGTGTTGTCCTCGCGGAAATTGGCGCCCGCCTGCAGCACCACCGGTTCATATTGCGTGGCGTAGGCAGTAGGCGAGAAGTTCGCCAGCGCTTCAAAGATCGACGTGTACTGGCGGCCCAGGCTGAGCTGGCCGATGCCGGCGCGCTGCAGCGCGACAAAGGCCTGGCGGCCGAACAGGCGGCCGCTCTGCTGCATGGTGCCGTTGTCCAGGCTGAAACCGCTTTCCAGCACGAGCGACGCCTGCCATCCCGCACCAAGATCTTCCGCGCCGCGCAGGCCCCAGCGCGACCCGGACAGCCCGCCCGAGGCCATGCGGAACACCTTGTCGCCCGGCCCCGGGTTGAAGCCGTTAGTGGCAACCGGCACAGCGCCGACGCGGTTCACGTATTCGACGTTGACGTCCGCCACGCCATACAGCGTGACTGACGATTGCGCGGCGGCCGCGAGCGGGCAGCCCAGCATCAGGACCATCACGGTGCTTCTGGTTTTCATTTATCTCCTCCTTGATTGCCCGGCCTTTGCGGCCGGATTCTTTTGTTGTGCCGCGGATGCGGCGGGGTCACGAATCGCGCGTGACCAGGGTGCCCAGTTCCGCCAGCAAGTCATGGGCACGCGGCCACGGGCCGTAGCCCGCGGCAGGGTTGAGGTGGCCGACGTTGCCCAGGTCCACCAGGCGGCCGCCCCATGCGGCGGCCATCTCTGCGACACGCGCATGGCTGGCCAAAGGGTCGTTGCCGCTGGCAGCAACCAAAGTTGGGAACGGCAGAGGCGCGAGCGGCGTCGGCAGCCAGCCCCCCTGCACCAGCGCGTCCTGCGCCGGATAGCCGGGCGGCAGCGGCTGCGAGAAATCCGGCGGCGTCACCAGCAGCGCGCCCAGGATCTGGCGCTGGTGCCGTGCCGCCCAGTGCACGGTGATCATCACGCCAGCGCTGTGCGCGACCAGCACGACCGGCTTGTCGATGGCCGCCAGTGCCGCATCGAGTGCAGCGACGCGCGCCGCGCAGCTGAGCTTGTCGTGCTCCAGCGGCGGCACGCAGCGGACGTCGTGCCCCTGCGCCTGCAGTTCGGCTTGCAGCAGCGTTTGCCAGTGCTCGGCGACGTGGTCGCGCAGGCCCGGCACCATCAGGACAGTGTGGGTGGGTGTAGCAGTCATGGTCGGATTGGAAAGAGTCAGGCAGGAACCACGTCAGGCACAGCGTGGCCATCCAGGCGGCGCAGGTCCGCCGCGTAGTGCCGGCGGCCGAGGCAGAACAGCAGGGCCGCGGCCGCACCGGCCAGCGGAATCCATTGCAGCGCGCCGGTCAGGCCAATGTGGTCGGCCAGCACTCCGGTCAGGAACGGTCCCGGCGCCAGCCCCAGCAGGTTGTTGATCAGGGTCAGCGTGGCAAACGCGGTCGCATGGATGGCAGGCCGCGTCAGGTTGGCCACCATCGCGCTGGCGGGGCCGGCGGTGCCGCCCACCACCAGCATGCCCGCGCCGATCAGCACCAGCTGCGCGTGGCCCGCGGGCAGCCGGAACGCCGTCATCAGCAAGACGCAGCAAATCACGCTGTAGGCGATGGCCATCTGCCATTTGCGCGCGGGCAAGCGCCGCGCCACGCGGTCGGTCAGCGCACCGCAAGCCACCATGCCTACGCCGGCCACCAGCACCAGCATTGCCGCGGCCACGCCGGCGCGCCCGGTCGCCATGCCGTAGTCGCGCGACAGGAAGCTGGGCAGCCAGCCCAGCAGCGCCGCCATCACCAGCAGTTGCAGCGCACTGCCCGCGCAGGCGCAGAGCATGGAAGGCACCGTCAGCAGCTCGCGCACGATCCGGCGCGGCTCCAGTTGCCGGGCCGAGGCCGCCGCGTCGCCGTTGGCCGCGCCCACACGTTGCTGGAGCCCGCGCAGCCGATGCTCGCTGATGGTCAGGTAGTAGAGCGCCACCATCACCAGGCCGAAGCCGGCGATCCCGGCAAAGGCGATGCGCCAGCCAAAGTGGGCCGACAGGATGCCGCCCAACCCCATACCAAGCACCGAGCCGAAGGCACCGCCGGCAATAAACGCAGCGCTGAGGCTGGCGCGCAGATGGCGCGGGAACACCGACACCACCACCGCGATACCCACGCTGCCATACGCCGCCTCGCCGATGCCGACGCAAAGCCGCGCCAGGAACATCTGGCCGAAGCTGTCCGCCACCGCGCAGCCCAGCGTGGCCAGGCTCCACAGCGCCGCCATCAGGATCAGGCTGCGCACGCGTCCCCAGCGGTCGGCCAGCAGCGACAGCGGAATCGCGAGCACGCCCACCATCAGCGCCACCACGCCGCCGAGCGCGCCCAGCTCCGTATCACCGAGCTGCCATTCGGCCTTCAGCAGCGGAAACACCGCGTTGAGCACCTGGCGCGACATATAGTCCGACAGCAGCAGCGCGAACGTCAGCGCAAAGACGAGCCACGCATAGCGCGGTCCGGCAGCAGCCGGCAGGACCGGCGTGGCCGGCTCTGCGGCAAGGGCAAGGCGGGGTCTGGACATGGGCGTCTCCGGAAGCAGACCGGCGGTCTTCGCGCCGCCGTGCGTTCACAGCCCGCCCCCCGAAGGGCGACGAGCGCACGCAGTATCTGGCGATCGGGACCGCGCGGTTTGATATTCCGGGACGTACGTTTGACATTCCGGGACAGCTGGGGAAAACGCCGAGACGAAAAAAAACCGGCACCCGAAGGTGCCGGTTTCTCGCTGGCCCGCCGTCAGGCGAGGCGCGGCGACGCTCAGTCTTCCAGCTTCGGCAGCGAGGCGCTGACCTTGGTCGACAGCAGGCCGCTCTTGGCATACGTCTGCAGCTTCTCGCGCGTGTCGACGATATCCAGCGTGCGCATGGTCAGCTGGCCGATACGGTCCAGCGGCGTGAACATCGACTCGCCCTTTTCCATGGTCAGCCGTTCCGGCTTGTAGGTCAGGTTGGGCGAGGTGGTGTTCAGGATCGAGTAGTCGTTGCCGCGACGCAGTTCGATGGTGACTTCGCCGGTGATGGCGCCGGCCACCCAGCGCTGGGCGGTTTCGCGCAGCATGATGGCTTGCGGGTCGAACCAGCGGCCCTGGTACAGCAGGCGGCCCAGGCGGCGGCCGTTGTCGCGGTACTGCTCGATGGTGTCTTCGTTGTGGATGCCGGTGATCAGGCGCTCGTAGGCGATGAACAGCAGCGCCAGGCCCGGAGCTTCGTAGATGCCGCGGCTCTTGGCTTCGATGATGCGGTTCTCGATCTGGTCGCTCATGCCCAGGCCATGGCGGCCGCCGATGCGGTTGGCTTCCATGAACAGGTCGACGCTGTTGGCGAAGGTCTGGCCGTTCAGCGCGACCGGCTGGCCTTCCTCGAAGCGCACGGTGACTTCCTCGCGCTTGACTTCCACGTCATCGCGCCAGAACTGCACGCCCATGATCGGCTGCACGATGCGGATGCCCGAATCCAGGTGCTCCAGGTCCTTGGCCTCGTGGGTGGCGCCCAGCATGTTGGAGTCGGTCGAGTACGCCTTTTCGGCCGACATCTTGTAGTCGAAGCCGTTCTGGCGCATGAACTCGGACATCTCGGCGCGGCCGCCCAGTTCATCAATGAACTGCTGGTCCAGCCACGGCTTGTAGATCTGCAGGCCGGGGTTGGTCAGGAGACCGTAGCGGTAGAAGCGCTCGATGTCATTGCCCTTGAACGTGCTGCCATCGCCCCAGATATTGACACCATCTTCCTTCATCGCAGCAACCAGCATGGTGCCGGTGACGGCCCGGCCGATCGGGGTGGTGTTGAAGTAGGTGATGCCGGCGGTCGAGATATGGAACGCGCCGCACTGCATGGCGGCGATGCCTTCGGCCACCAGTTGCGTGCGGCAGTCGACCAGGCGGGCTTCCTCGGCGCCGTAGGCCTTGGCGCGGCGCGGGATGTCGTCGTAGTCGGGCTCGTCGGGCTGGCCCAGGTTGGCGGTGTAGGCGTAGGGGACAGCGCCCTTCTGGCGCATCCAGAGGAGTGCCGCGCTGGTGTCAAGGCCGCCGGAGAAGGCGATTCCGACGCGCTGGCCGGAAGGAATGTGCTGCAGGATGGTAGTCATCGCCAGAAAATCTAAGTGAATTTGTCGGCTCTTGGGCGGGCTTCCGATACGCGCGTCGGGGCGGCGGGAAGCACGGCGACGCGGCCGGCCGAGTCACGTGCCGCGTCAGTGCCAAACGCGAATTGTGACACGGCAGCGCCCACGCGCCAAACGCCGGGGCTGGCGGGGGCGCCGGCGCCACCTGCATCCGGGCCTGCCGGACCATTCAAATCCCGCGAACGCGCCCTTCAAAACTCTCGACTGGTTCGCGCCAGGACCCCTCCCTATACTCCGCCGCACTGTCGTCTGAAAGCGGAGTCGTCATGCTGCATCGTGCCCTGGAAGGAGTCCGGGTCCTGGACCTGTCGCGCATCCTGGCCGGTCCCTGGTGCACCCAGAACCTGGCCGACCTGGGCGCCGAGGTGACCAAGGTCGAGCACCCAGAGCGCGGCGACGATACCCGCGGCTGGGGCCCGCCCTACCTGGAAGCGCCCGAGGGCAGCGGCGACACCCAGCGCCTGTCCGGCTACTTCATCTGCTGCAACCGCGGCAAGCGCTCGGTCGCGATCGACTACGGCACGCCTGAGGGCGCGGCGCAGGTACGTGAGCTGGCGCGCGAGGCCGACGTGCTGGTCGAGAACTACAAGGTCGGCACGCTGCGCCGCTACGGGCTGGACTACGACACGCTCAAGGCGCTCAACCCGCGCCTGGTCTACCTGTCGATCACCGGCTTCGGCCAGAGCGGGCCGATGGCGGACAAACCCGGTTACGACTATGTATTCCAGGGCATGGGCGGGCTGATGAGCTACACCGGCCAGCCCGACGGCACGCCCGGCGCCGGGCCGCTGCGCACCGGCGTCGCCGTGGTCGACCTGAGCACCGGCATGTATGCCACCTCCGCCGTCCTGGCCGCGCTGTACCAGCGCCAGGCGACCGGGCTGGGTGCGCACCTGGATATCGCGCTGCTCGATGTCGCGGTGGCGATGAACGCCAACCAGGCCGCCAACTACCTGGTGTCGGGCCAGAACCCGCAGCGCAGCGGCAACGCCCATCCCAACTGCGCGCCCTATGAGGTGTTCCGCTGCGCCGACGGCCACCTGATCCTGGCGATCGGCAATGACAGCCAGTTCGCGCGCTTCTGCGCCGTTGCCGGCATGCCGGATCTTGCGCACGACCCGCGCTATGCCACCAATTCCGCGCGCATCGAACACCTGCCCGCGCTGCGCGCCCTGCTGACCGATCTCTTCCCCACACGCACCCGCGCTGCGTGGACCGATGCCTTCGATGCGGCCGGCGTGCCCTGGGGGCCGATCCACACCATGGCCGAAGTCTTTGCCCACCCGCAGGTGCAGCACCGCGGGCTGATGCAGATGGCCGAACACCCCGTCATGGGCCGCGTACCCATGGTGCGCAACCCGATGCTGGCCGGGCACGACCTGCCGCTGCCACCGCCGCCGCTGTTGGGCGAACACAGCCCGGCAGGCTGAACGGCGCGCAGCTACCCACGAGACCGAAAACACCGAGACGGAGACACCGATGAAACCAACCTTCACCGCCATCGCGCTGCTGGCTGCATGCGCAAGCGGCGCCGCGCATGCCACCGCGTATCCCGACCGGCCGATCAAGCTGATCGTCCCCTATGCCGCCGGCGGCACCACCGACATCATCGCTCGCATCGTCGGCACGCGCCTGGGCCCGGTGCTGGGGCAACCGGTGGTGGTCGAGAACCGCCCCGGCGCCGGCGGCGCCGTTGGCAGCGCCTACGCGGCCAAGCAGCCGGCCGACGGCTACACGCTGGTGATGGAGGTGGAGAGCTCGCACGCGGTCAATCCCAACGTCTACCTGAAGACCGCCTACGACCCGGTCAAGGACTTCGCTCCGGTCAGCAACCTGGCCGACGTGCCCAACGTGCTGGTGGTCAACCCGGCGTTCCCGGCCACGGATTTGCAATCGTTCATCAAGCTGCTGAAGGCCAACCCCGGCAAGTACTCGTTCGGCTCGTCCGGCAACGGCGGGCTGAGCCATATGAACGGCGAGCTGTTCATGAACGCCACCGGCACGCGCATGCTGCACGTGCCGTACAAGGGACTGGGCCCGGCGCTCAACGATGCGGTGGCGGGCCAGATCCAGGTGGTGTTCGACAATATCCCGTCGTCGTCGGGCCTGATCCAGGGCGGGCGCCTGAAGCCGCTGGCGGTCGCCGCGAAGCAGCGGCTGAAGGTGCTGCCCAATGTGCCGACCTACGCCGAGGCCGGCCTGCCGGCGATGAACAACCCGTCGTGGTTCGGCCTGGGTGCACCGGCAGGCACGCCCGCAGCCATCCTCGACAAGCTCAACGACGCCGTGCGCCAGGTATTGGCCGAGCCGGATGTGATCGCCGCCATCGAAAAGCAAGGCGCGATCCCGGCACCGACTTCGCGCAAGGCCTTCGGCGACCTGATCCGGGCGCAGAATGCGCACTGGAAGCAAGTCGTCGAGGACATCCACTTCACCAAGCTCCAGTAAGCCACAAGGAACGACATGAGCGCACTTCAGCAAGAACCGCACGCCGGCGTCGAGATCGACGCGCGCGGCATCGCCACCGTCACCATCCGCGAGGCGGGCTCGCTCAATATCCTGAGCACGCCGGTGACCGCATCGCTCACGCGCGCCATCGAAGCGCTGGCCGGCAATGACGCGGTACGCGTGCTGGTGCTGCGCGGCGCCGGCGAGAAAGGCTTTGTCGGCGGTGCCGACATCAAGGAAATGGCCGCGCTGGACCGCGCCAGCGCCGAGGCCTTCATCAGCGGCCTGCGCCGCCTGTGCGATGCCGTGCGCCACCTGCCGGTGCCGGTGATCGCGCGCATGCCGGGCTGGTGCCTGGGCGGCGGGCTGGAACTGGCGCTGGCGTGCGATATCCGCATCGCCGCCGACAACGCGCAGCTGGGCATGCCGGAAGTGAAGGTCGGCATCCCGTCGGTGATCCACGCCGCGCTGATGCCGCGCCTGATCGGCAATGCGCGCACGGCGTGGATGCTGCTGACGGGTGAGATCTCCGACGCCGCCGAGGCGCTGCAGTGGGGGCTGGTGAGCCGCGTGGTGCCGCTGGCGGAGCTGGATCTGGAAATCGAACGCGTGGCCGCGCTGCTGGCCGGCTTTGGCCCGGCCGCGGTGCGCCAGCAGAAGCGCCTGCTGCGCGAGTGGGAGGATGCGCCTCTGGAAGTATCGATCAACAACAGCGTGACCGAGTTCGGCAGCGCCTTCGACACCGGCGAGCCGCAGCAGCACATGGCCACCTTCCTGAACCGCAAGCGCTGAAGCGCGGGGCAGTGCTTACGGCGCCGTAGCCGCCACGGCGCCGCCTTCGCGCGTGGCCACCACGCGCGGATCGTTCAGCAGGAACTGCGCAAAGGCCTCGGCAAACGCCGGCAGCTTGCCGTCGGCGCGCACGATCAGGTTCAGTTCGCGCAGCGCCCACGGCTCTGCCAGCCGCACCCCCACCACGCGCGCCTCGCGCAACGCCTGCGCCGCCACGCTGCGCGGCACCAGCGCCACCCCCACGCCGGCCTCGGCCAGCGACAGCACCGCATCGAAGCTGTGCGCATGCAGCCGCACGTTGGGCCCCTTGCCCGCGCGCTGCGCCATGTCGCGCAGGAACAGGAAGTTGCTGCTGGTGCGGCTCATGCAGACAAAGTCGAAGGCCAGCGCCGCGCCGAAGCGCACTTCAGGCTCGCGCGCCAGCGGGTGATCGGCGGCCACCGCAAGGATCAGCTCGTCGCGCGCGTAGCGCACCGAGCGCACCCCGGTGGCTTCACCGCCCGTCTGGAAATCGCCTGCCAGGATGCCGACATCGGCTTCATGCGCCGCCACCGCCGCCAGGATCGACTGGCTGGCGCGCTCCTCCAGGTCGATGTTCACATCCGGGTTGGCCAGCAGGAAGCGGCTCACGCTCGGGATGATGAAGCCGTTGAGCGAACTGCTGTTGGCCAGCAGCCGGATATTGCCCTTCAGCCCCGCCGAGAAGCGCCCCACCTCGCCATGCATGCGCTCCACGCCAAGCAGCAGCTCGCGCACATGAACCAGCAGGGTTTCACCGGCCGGCGTCAGCTCCATGCCGCGCGCGGTGCGCAAGAACAGCGGCGTGCCCATCGCGTGCTCCAGGTTCTTCAGCCGATAGCTCGCCGCCGACGCGGTGATATGCGTGGCCGATGCGCCACCTGACAGGCTTTGCGCATCGGCAATGGCCTGGAACAGGCGCAGGTCGGTCAGTTCGTAACGCAAGGCAACTCCGTTTGGGGCGGGACGGTCGAAAGGATTGGCGCTTGGTGGTGTCGCGGCCATTCTAGTGCAGCACCGTGGGCTTCCCGCCCGCCATCCGGTCCGCACACACTCCGCCCATTTAATGTGGACGTCGTCCATTTTCTTTGCTAAGGTATTGTGGACGGCGTACACAAAAGCATGCGCCAGTTGCCAGCGCGCCGCCTGATTCGCGCGCCATGCCGATATCCACGGCCGCCCGAGCGGCGGCCTACCTACAGGAGTTGTCATGCAAGTCCAGCCCTATCTGTTTTTCGAAGGCCGTTGCGATGAAGCCGTTGAGTTCTACAAGAAGATTCTCGGCGCCAAGGTCAACATGCGGATGACGTTCAAGGACAACCCGGAGGCCGACAAGGGCGGCGAGGGTTGCCAGCCCGGCGCCGGCACCGAAGACAAGGTCATGCACATGGAGTTCCAGATCGGCGAGAGCGTGATCATGGCCTCCGACGGCCGCTGCTCGAACCAGCCCAACTTCCATGGCTTCGCCCTGTCGATCAACTACCCTGACAAGGCCGCGGTCGAAAAGGCCTTCAACAGCCTGAAGGAAGGCGGCCAGGTAGTGATGCCGCTGGACAAGACTTTCTTTGCAGACCAGTTCGGCATGGTCACCGACCGCTTCGGCATCATGTGGATGCTGCTGACGGCACCGAAGTAAGCGGCACATCGCGCAAGTTTCCCGGCAGCGACGCGCCCTTTGAGCGTATGGGCTTACAATGCGCCGCCTGCCGGAGAAACCTTGCCATGGACGATCGCATCAACGAACTCGAAATCAAGCTCGCCTTCCAGGAAGACCTGCTTGATACCCTGAACAGCACCGTGGCGCGCCAGCAGCAACAGATCGACCTGCTGCAGGAGCAGTTCCGCGCGCTGTACCAGCAGGTGCGCAGTGCCGCCACCACCGCGGCCGAAGCCGACCCCCAGCAGGAAATCCCACCGCACTACTGATCGACGCGGCCCGCGCCATGCAGGCCGATCGCCAATGTGACGGAACGCCACCCCGCCCGCGCGGTCTGACTGGCTGACCCATCCACCGCCGCCCTCGACAGGTGCGCCCCATCCGCCACATGCGTGTGAAACCTTCCCTGCTGATTGCCGCCGCCTGTGTCGCTGGTGCCTCCTCGGCGCTGGCCGGCTACAACATCTGGACCGGCGAGTACTCCCTCTCCCGGCAGGAACTGCAGACCGCGCTGGACCAGCGCTTCCCCGCCACGCTGCGCTACGCCGATGTCGTAAGCGTGCAGCTCAGCCATCCCCGGCTGGTGCTGGACGAGGCCAACAACCGCGTCACCACCCATGTCGACGCACGCCTGACCAACGCCTTGCTGCCCTCCCCGCCGGTAGACGGCAAGCTTGCGCTGAACAGCGGCGTGCGCTACGACCCGGCCAAACGCGCGGTGCTGCTCGACAACCCGACCGTACAGCAGGTGGAAGTCGCCGGCATGGGGCAATACCGCGAACAGCTCAACGCCATCGGCGCTGTGGTGGCGCAGCAGTTGCTGAAGGACTATCCGGTCTATACGTTCAAGCCCGAGGAACTGCGCGTCGGCGGCAAGGACGTGGAGCCGGGGGCGATTACCGTGGGCAAGGATGAGGTGCGGGTTGAGGTGAAGCAGCGGTAGGCATAGCCTGCGGACCAGGCTCGCTCCCTCTTCCTCTGCCTCAACCCCGCCCACCTCTGAACACC